>JBGCDE010000103.1:0-57602 GCA_045105115.1 Pseudomonadales bacterium
CGTTGTGCCCTCTGCCAAGTCAAGTCAAAACCACAGTGCGGTTCTAGATTCCTTTGAGGGCCACGCTGGCGGCGAAAAAGCAGTTCACGTTTTCCAAGCGCGCTCAATAAGCGCTGCGGCAGTGGCCACGCAGTTACAGCCCTTGCTTGGTGAACACGGAACGCTGTCTCATTTGCCTGGTACCAACACTTTGTTGATTGCAGACCGTGTAGATAATATACGAAAGGTGCGTAGTCTGATTGACCGATTGGATCAACGCGGCCAGCTGGACATCGACATTATCACCTTGCGCCACACCGACGCGGAGCAAACCGAGCGCGCGCTGCAAAACTTGCTAGGTCAACAAGACAAGCAAGAGCTGGCACTGGCAATTGATCAGCGCAGCAATTCATTGCTTGTTAGTGGTTCGGAGCAAATGAGACAACAAGTGCGCGGGCTCCTCAGGCAGCTTGATCAAAGCCAAACGCGCGAAAGCGGTACTGAAGTCGTCTATCTGAATTTCATTAATGCAGAAGAAATGCTGCCCGTGTTAAACAGTCTGCACAGCAATGACGAAACGAGCAACACGCACACCAGTGTGCAAGCCGTAATTTCGTCAAATGCCTTGGTGCTCACCGCATCAAAGCCGATACTCGAACAGATGAAATCAGTGATCGCAGAAATTGATACAGAACGCCGGCAAGTGCATCTGGAAGCGATTATCGTTGAAGTTAGCGACCAGCTGCGAGATTCGCTGGGCGTGCAGTGGCAAACCGCGTTCAATGGTCGTGATGTGGAAGCGGCAACCGAGTTCGGTCTTGATCAAGTCGAGCAGGTTCTGGATGCTAACGGAAACATATTAAGTGAGAATTCAGTATTAGGTCGAGGTTTCACACTCGGCTATTACCGCGACGGCTCACTCAGAGGTTTGCTAAATGCTCTCTCACAAACGGATCAGGCTAACTTACTGTCCACCCCTTCAGTGGTTGCTCTGGATAATGAAGAAGCCGAGATACTTGTCGGCAGCAATGTACCGGTAATATCTGGGCAACAAACTTCCAGAGCATCGTCCACCAGTGATCCTTTCACGACAATCGAACGCCGCGATATAGGCGTCAGCCTGCAAGTAACACCACAAATCAATGAACAAGGCTCAATAACCCTGGATATTCTGCAGCAAGTGGAAAGCATCAGTAACAGTTCGGTAGCCACTGACTTGATATTTGATAAGCGCAGCATCAAAACCAAAGTGCTGGTTGATAACGATGAAGTATTAGTTCTGGGTGGATTAACCCGTGAAGACAAACGTGAAGGCGTTGAACGCGTTCCGGTACTTGGTTACATTCCAATTCTTGGTCGACTATTCCAGCGCAGCACCGATGACAGCGTACGTAGCAATCTTATGGTCTTTGTACACCCTAGAATATTGGATAAGCAAGCAGCCAGATCGCTGAGCAGAGAACGCTATGAAGAATTGCGCAAGAAACAAATAGAGACCGAGAACGACACGCTAAGCAAACAGGCCTCACCACTGCTCGAGAATGTCAGTCTCAATCAGTAAGCTATCCTGGTATCTAAGAATAACGCCGCTACTGGTAATTTCGCTAAGCGACAAATCCTGACTTATGCGGTCACCCTCTGCAACACGTTGGCCATTGATGATGATCGTGCGCTTAGCGACGTCATCAGCATAAACGTGAAACGAAAACTCCAAAGAGCGTACTGCATTTTGTGCATCAACCGGTGACTGCCAGAGCTGCACTTTAGAGAGCTGCGCAACCTGAGTCAGTTGAGTTTCATTTTCCACACTCACAGTCGGATCACTGATAATTACGGGTGTTTTCTCTAGTGGAGCCGCACTAGCGCTTTCTGACGTGTGGTGCGCATTTGAAGACCAGTACCAGCCAGCAAGATTAAGCAGAACTACGCCGGCCAGGATAGCGGGCAAGCTTGATCCCAAGCGAGAACTTGCAGGCATCGTTGAATGTGATTGAGCGCTCAAACTATGCGCAACAGGCGCCAGATTCTCACGTCTCTCTTGATCCGCTTTGCGAACTGCATCCAATATATATGACATTTATGTTGCTCTTTTGTCCATCAGCCAGCTTTAACTCTCAAGCTTTTACTTCTTAATGCTTGCACAAATGCTGGAGGTAAGCCTGGGTCACCAAATTCAAACAGTTGCTTGGCCCGATTTATGCGACGCAGCAACTCAGGATCGGCTGGTTTCATTGCATCAACTGTCGTGCTTCTCGCAGACGCGAGATAGCTAACTCGAGTAATTCGTCCATCGTCAGTATCGATTGATGGTTGCTCACTTGATTCAGCTTCATTAAGCGCTTCACGCAGCCACGCTACGTACTGATCGCTTTCGCCCAATGACACTGTGTTTCGATAGTCCTTCGGCTCCTGCCAAATCCATGTGTATTTAACCGGCCAAATGTTTGCAAGTGTTGCCGGAGAGCGTTGCTCTACTCGTCCATCGGGAAACTCTATTGTAAAACGCTCACCAGGTGAGGCGCGCAAGATCACCCAGCCAGCAAGATCGAGATTCTCATTTTTCTCGATAAGTGCCAACACAGGCGTACCTAGCTTCATGATCTTTGATGCATCACCACGATCTTGCTGGCAAAAATATTCCTGCTCCGCAATTGTTAGACAATCTGTATCTGAAGACGATCCACTGCGCACAAAACCTGATGCACGCGCCAGCTTAAGTAATAGTGTGTTATGTTGGTTTTTTTCAAGCACGGCATCAACAGCAACTGGCTCAAGCTTGGTTGGTGATGCGGGATCCGATGCAGCAACATTTTTTGTATCACTACCGGACAATTGCACGACCAACATGACTACACCAATAAACAGTGCTAACGACGCTGCCGCGATTCCAAATGGGAAACGCCACCGTTTTGTCGGTGCGCGGCCAACCACTTCCTCAATCGCTCGTTGGCAAATCTCTTCGTTAACCAGATTACCTCCGGTACTGTAGACACCGAGCAGGCATCGGTCACAGATAACGTTAACCAATCGTGGAATGCCACGGCTAGCCTTGAATATCCTCTTGAGTGCTTCTTCGCTGAACAGCAAGCCATGAAATCCGGCGGTCTTCAGTCGATGCAAAACATAGTCACGGGTTTCATTTTCAGTCAGGGCGTTTAAATGAAACCTTGCAGTAATTCGTTGCGCTAGCTGTCTCAGTTCTGTTCTAGCCAGCAGCTCATTGAGCTCAGGTTGTCCTAACAGAATAAGTTGTAGTAACTTTTTTTCATCGGTTTCAAGATTGGTCAACAAGCGCAGTTGCTCAAGCACATCTGCGCTTAGATTTTGAGCTTCGTCAATGATCAGAACTGCGCTCTTGCCTTGCGAATGTAATGAAAGCAGGTGTTCGTTAATTAAGTCAACGAGGTAGTTACTACCCTGGTCCTCCCAGAAATAGTAGATACCAAACTCATCACACACTGATTTAAGAAGCTCAGTTTCAGATTGCTTGGGGTTAACAACGTATGCCAGTTCGCAGTGGTCAGGAATTTGATGCAGAAACGCACGACAAATAGTGGTTTTCCCGGTGCCCACTTCTCCACTGAGTAGCACGAAGCCGCCCTGCTCGCCAACGCCATAAATTAAGTGCGCAAGCGCTTCCTTGTGTTGCTCACTCAGATAGAGGTAACCCGGATCTGGGGCGATCGAGAATGGCAGTGATTTAAAGCCGAAATACTCTTTGTACATTAGAACGTAACGTTCCCTGGGATAGTTATTAAGCCGTGATTATTCTTGAAGCGTAAGACTTGCGCTCAAAACACCATCAGACTGTTGGTCTAACTGAATTTCCCTAACCGTTATATTATGATTTGAATGCAAACCGGCGATCCATTGAATGAGATTCTCAAAACTAACGCCCTCCAACCAAACTCGCATAGACGTTTCGTCTACTGGTTCGAAGCGCTTGAACCCTATACCCCAAAATTTCGCCAGTTCTGATGCGGTGCCCAAAAGCGTTTGCCCCTCTTTGCGTTGAACAGAAGATTGCGCTCCCGAATTAAATAATGCGGAATTTGCTTCCATCCAGCTTAAGGTAGTCTGTTGCCTTTCGGCGGCATCTCGGGCCCCTTCGGCGTAATCATGTGCCGGCTTTAGCAAAACGGCATAGGTCAATACCAGCACTGTGAATACGGCAAGCACCTTAAGTGCCCATTGATCACGATCTCGTAAGCCACGGTAGCGTGCAACAAGATGCTGGGCCATCGGCAATGTCTGCACTGAATTCCAACTCAACGCCAGGCGATCAAACATTAGGTTCAGGGCGTTCATAGTCTTGCTACCATTACACGTCCACGAACGCCGTCACTTTGTTCCACCGCAGATAACAGGTCCACATCCAAGGCTAATTGCTTGAGCTTTCGTGTGTACAGTTCAAGGTCGTCAAGCTTATTCGCACTGATGTCCAGCACCATGCCATCGCCATAGGCATCGTAGCGAATTGATTGTATTGGCAGAACCTGACCGTCCATGGCGGACGTAACAACTTCCATCAGGTACAGAAACTCAGCACTAAAGCCACTGCCTTGCTGGCGATTTAGATGACTTTGGAACTGCCGTTTAGGGTCAACTACTCTCTTCTCTTTTGGAAATATTTCCCGGTACTTCTGTTCACTGGCAATCGTTAGCTGATCCGCTTTCGTATTAAACCACCAGCCCGTTGCGGTTAGCATGACAATCTCTGCGGCCAGGAAAATCGATGCGGTTGCGGCAAGCCAACGCCATGGAAACCTAGGCTTGTCGTCTTCACGCGCTCTATAGCCACCTTGCAATAAATTGAGAATACGTTTGCGATTACGAACAATCGTTATTGCCTTAAGCGCAAAAGGCGATTCGGTAAATAGTTGCTCATTGAGTTTGTAATCTAGCGAATCAGACTGGAAATGCTCTAAAAGTTGATTCGCTTCAACATCGCCTTGTTGTGCCATCAGATTCAGCAGAGGCCTGCCATTAGCATTTATGTCATCTAAATCATGCTTTTCACTATTCGCTGCTTGCTGGAAATGAAGCTTTAAATAGGTACCCAGTAATTCTGGTTCTACGGATGCACCTTGATATTCAGCAAATTGAATTAGCACGCGATCTGCCTCAAACAAGACACGAATACCTTGCTCCGAATCGGGTAAACCCAGGTATTCCGGGACAATCATGTATGGCTCAAGGTTATAGGTATACAGCAGATCAAGACAATCAATCAGTTCAGCATGGCTGACAATAGCCACTGCATTCTCACCCGCACCTGTACCGGGTTGCATAGCCACATGCACCTCTTCGAGGTCTTCGGCCAGATTCTCTTCTACAAGATGAGGCACCACGGTTTTCAAATGCGCAACGTGCTGGTCCGCAACACGCACCTTGCTCATTCTGACTCTATCCCCGGTCAGCAATACAATTGTGCGATATTCCTGGCCCGCAGAATGATACTCAGCAAGATCGGCAATGCAGTGCTGGCCCGAACCAATTACGCCACCTTGATTATCCAATAGCAGCCAGTCGTTGACAGCGGACTCTGGTTCCGAATCAGCGTGGAGTTGTAGGCAAAGGTAATTCATAGATTATGACTGGTTCTGTTCGAGAAGCTCGCGTACGAACTGTTTGCCTTCTGCGCGATCGAGAATTCGAATTTCTCCATCAACATTTCGGTGCAAACGTGTACGCAAATAATGGTGCGCGCTACCAAATTGAGCGTGCGCCTGTATTTCAAAATACTCACTCTTCACATCAAGCTTAGTCGAAGACGCGCCATTGTTCGAAACTGGAAGTTGATCTATCGAAGAGAAAGCACTAACTGTACGCATTTCAATCAATTTTCGAATCTGTTGTGCAGATTCCTCTGGCAGCAAGGCACGCAACACATGCTCATTGGCTGTATTCAAATTAGTCGCAAGCTGCTGGTCTGGCAAAGCGACAATTAACGAACGCAGTTGATTCAGCGTGTGCTGGTTCAAATCCAGTAAGCCAGCAAGTTCACTAATATCATGAAATCCATTGGTGCTTACATGACTTAGCATTATCTCTAGCTGCGATGCGGGTAAGTTTTGCTGTGACCAAATTTCGCGCAACGCGCGTTCAGTATTGATCGCGGCTTCACCTTGTAGCGCATTGAGATTGATACGTGATCGTAAATCAATAATTGTAATGTTGAGAGTGCCATCATCCAACTCGAAGTCATGAAATCTCTCAGCCCAGTTATCTTGAAAACTATCACTGTTGGCTTGCAAGCGTTTTTGACTATCAAGCAGATCTTCATTCAATATCTGCCGACCGAGTGTTTCTCCAGCGCGCGAATACCAGAAAGCTTGCGTATGCTGCTCAGCATGGCGAGCGGTAATGAGTGCCGTTGATGTTTGCCTCATCAGCTGCGCGGACAATACGCTTGCAATCGTAACCACTAGCATCACACTCAATAAGGCAACGCCTTTCTCGGATCCACGTCTTGTCATCTTTCCCCTAGGCATCATCTCAGGCTCTTATGGCGACCAGTATTGGACCGCTTGAGATTGAAGTTCGAATATCTAATTCAACGGCTTGAGGTATTGCGTTTGCATCAGGTTCTACCTTCTGTTCTTCCACATCATTAGTCGACCTTTTTGTCTCGCTTGAAACAGGCCACTGACTGTGCCAAGTGTTACTTTTGTCCATAAACCGCAGAGTCGCAATTTCCACGTTTTGTAAAAGTAATTGCTCTCTTGCGACGGCTTGCTGCTCGCCGTCCATTGCGCTGATCTGGCGAATCAGATCGAATCCAGATCTTTTATCATCGCCTTGCGAATTTGATGCGTTTACTTCACGTAAAAGATAACGAATGCGAACTGCGTTAGAACGAGGCGCACCAGCACTTGGGCCGTAGGCTCCTCGACTGAACTCAAGCATAAAATTACGGTGCGTAAGAAAAGCAACTTGCTCTGGTTTACCCTGTGTAAATGACGGCATCGGTCTATCGATAGCATTCCTCAAATCACTGGTTATGACAGCCGCAGCTCTTTCGTATTCTTTACTTCGCTCTGTAGCAATATGACCCGCGTCGGTTATCTTTGCCGTTGTATTGAGGAGGCGAAACCCGCCCAATGCGATAAAACTGAATATAGAAATGGCGACCAGAACTTCCAATAAGGTAAAGCCTTTGGCGCTAACGAGATACCCGTCTGAATTGGATAGCGAATAGGTATTACGCATTAGCTAGCTCCAAGATAAGCCGTAATCGTCGCCACTGCGTTCCCTTTTCCCATACCAGCGTTCTGCTGCAGCGCTGACTTGGCTTGGTACACCCACACCTTCATCAAACGCATATCTGCTCTTCTGGTATTTTCGATCTGCACCTCAACGTTCCAGTAACGCTCAGAATACTTTACCAACTTCGTCTTTCGTCCGGCTGAGGCTAGGCTGCTCATTAACTGATACTGTTCAACAGTATTATTGAGTAACTGGCCGGCCATACGCTTTGTCTCAAGTGTGTTCTGGGTACGTAAGCTAGAGCTTGTTTGTCCAGCAATCGCAGAGCTCAGAAGTGCAAAGATCGCCAACGCGATCAAAACTTCCAGTAGCGTAAAGCCTGTCGACTTGTTCTTGGAAACTTGCCGCAACGGTGTAGAGCTGAAGGAGCTAAGCACGTTTTAGTCCCCCACCAAATGTATATTTAGGCCGTCTGACTGAAGCTGATATCGCAGCGCCCTGTCCTGCATGGCCGATATTTCTATCGTAAAGCTGCTTAGCTCTCCATTGGCATACACGATCACATCTGGTTTAACGACACCTTGCCCGCGTGTATTTCGTCGACTTATATCAGCCACTTCGATAAGCCTGGCTTGTGAATCAGCTGACCAAGCGTAATGTGGATGAATACTTCCAATATTTTCCCACGCTATCGGAAGCCAGCCATTTCGGCGTGAGTGCCTGGAGTCGAATTGCATAAGTTGCCAATCACCTGAGCCTAATATAATTCCGTAATGCTCACTGTTACGAACCGCAGCAGCGCTGGTTTGTTCAAGCAACGATTGGAAAGCTCTTACTTCAGACTCAAGTGACCTGGCCTGATTGTGAGGCGCTGTAAGCATCAACATTCCCGACAGCACGCCAAGAATGGTCATAACCAGCAGGATTTCAATCAAGGTAAAACCGCTGGAGCGTGAAGGCAAAGTCATGGTGTCAAAGTGGCGCGTATCTAGATCCGGAAGGCGAACTATTCTTCTTCCCAATTGCCGATATCTGCGTTGTTATTTTCACCGCCCTGCTTGCCATCAGCTCCCAAGGAATACACGTCATAAGCTGAGTCCGCGCCGGGACTTAGATACTGGTAATCATTACCCCAAGGATCTTTAGGCAAGGATTTTCCACTGACGTACCCTTGAGGGTTCCAACTCTTCGCAGCAGGCGTACTGCTTGGCTTCTGGACCAATGCCATCAAACCTTGATCCGTAGTTGGATAGGACTGATTGTCTAGCCTGTACAACTCCAAAGACTGTGACAGCATACTAACGTCCGCGGCGGCAGCCGTAACACGTGCCTCATCAACACGTCCTAGTACATTGGGGGCAACCAGACCTATCAGAACACCCATAATGACGACAACCACCATTATTTCTATCAGCGTGAAACCTTTCTGTGTTGGTTGGCAAGGGCGTCTCACATTGCGTTTACAGCCATTGTGATGTTTCATTCGATCTTTCCTTTAAATAAGCTGATTAAGGGCAAAAATTGGTTGTAAGATAGCGAGCACAATCGTGAAAATTGCTCCACCAATAAACAGTAATATAAGGGGCTCAACCAACTTCATGCTTCCATCAATGGCATAATTTAGACCACGTTGTTCATGTTCGGCTGCTTTGCTTAGCATTCGCCCCAGTTCACCACTTGCCTCACCACTAGCAACCATGTGCAACAGCATCGGTGAAAACTGACCACAATCGGTCAAAGCCTTGTGCAGACTTTCGCCTTCTTCCACTGAACGAATGGCAGCGCTTAAACGCTGAGTCAAATAGCGGTTTGCAAGTACCTCTCTCGTGATCTTTAAAGATTCCACCAATGGAATTCCGCTGGCGACCAAGATGCTGAGTGTGTTGCTGAACTGTGATGTAGAACTGGACCTGGTTAACCCTCGGGTCAATCGAAAATTAAGTAGCAATCGATCCCGCCACAACCGCGGCCCATCCAGTGAGAACAACCAGCGACAAAATACAAGAAATGCAACAGCGAGCAACAACAATAGCCCACCATTACCTTGCAGAAAATCGCTGACGCTTATCAGCGATTTCGTGAGTGCTGGCAGCTCGGCATTCTGCTCCGAAAAAACGCCAACCACTTGGGGCACAACGTAAGTTAGCAAGCCCAGAACCATCAGCATCGCGACAGAAAACAACATAGTTGGATAGATCAATGCCAGTTTGACCTTTTGGCGTGTGTCGCTAGACGTTTCAAGATGATCCGCGAGCTGTTCAAGCACTGTATCAAGATAACCTGAATGCTCACCGGCGGCGATCATTTCACTGAATGTCGCCGGGAAAGAGTTTCCTTGTTGTCTTA
Organism: Pseudomonadales bacterium; assembly: GCA_045105115.1. Lineage (GTDB taxonomy): Bacteria > Pseudomonadota > Gammaproteobacteria > Pseudomonadales > JAUIET01 > JAUIET01. Next base: position 9,535 of record JBGCDE010000103.1, read on the forward strand.
GGGCATCGGCAAGCGAATGACCTTCCAACACTTTAGAGCGTACGACTAACAACACCGATCGAGTAGCCTGCTTTTCAGCTTGCAAGGCCACGGTATTCAAGCACTCTTCAATTGGCATACCACTTTGTACAAGAGTTGCCAGCTGACGCGTCAGCAAAGCCAGATCACTGTGATTTAGTTTGCCGCGCCAACTAAGTAATGGCTTTACAACGGCATTACTCACAGCCTGCCCTTGCTCGCCAACGCTTAATGGCACCCAGCCTTTGTTGCGAATCTGTTCACGAACTTGTCGTGAACTATCTGCCTCGAGAATGCCATTCTGAGTTTGGCCGCTCGCATCCAGCGCCGAAAAGGTAAATGCAGACATTTCTGAGTCTAGTCCGATTGCGTGACGCGCAGAACTTCTTCTACGGTCGTTGAGTGATCAAGTACGCATTGCAAACCGTTTTCCTGAATACTCATGCTGGACAATCTCGCCGCAGCCTCCAATTCAGCTTCGCTGGCACCGCTGTGAATCAATTGACGGACATCGGCGTCAATCGCCAGTAGCTCATAAATACCTTTTCGGCCTTTATAACCGGTAAAGCTGCACTCTTCACAACCAATTGCGTGGGCTATCTCAAGTGAGCTATCACCTTCTTGCTGCAATAGTTGACACTCAAAATCATCCGCTAGCCGTGTGCTCTTGCAGGAAGAGCAGAGCGTGCGTACCAAACGCTGTGCAAGCACGCCAACGATGCTAGATGACAAGAGGAAGGGCTCTATGCCCATATCTTGCAGTCGCGTAATTGCCCCTGCTGCGCTATTGGTATGCAAGGTAGACATCACCATATGGCCTGTCAGGCTAGCCTGAACAGCGATTTCTGCCGTTTCAAGGTCACGTATTTCGCCCACCATGACAACATCAGGATCTTGTCGCAGCATCGCACGCAAGCCACGCGCAAACGTCATATCGGCACGAAGGTTAACCTGTGATTGACCTACACCTTCGAGGTTATACTCAATTGGATCTTCAATCGTGAGAATATTGCGACTGTGATCGTTCAGCTCAATTAAAGAGGAATATAAGGTTGTGCTCTTGCCCGAACCAGTAGGTCCGGTAACCAGAAAAATTCCGTGTGGCTGGTTGATAATGCCACGCAACCTAAGCAAAGAGGCTTCATCAAGACCCAGAGCATCCAGCTGAAAATTGTTCGAAGCTTTGTCCAGTAGCCGCAATACTACGCGCTCTCCGTAGCTGGAAGGCAACGTGGATGCACGCACGTCAACCTCCCTGCCGCCAACCCGTAAACTGATGCGTCCGTCTTGCGGCACCCGCTTCTCGGCGATATCCATCTTTGCCATTACTTTCAAACGAGAGACAAGCAAGGAGGCAAGCTCTCTTCTTGGCTGAACAGCTGTTCTAAGCACTCCATCGATTCGAAACCTTACCGCCAATGAGCGTTCGTAAGTTTCTATATGCACGTCCGAGGCGCCCTGCTTTACCGCTTCGTTTAGCACCGCATTAATAAGGCGGATAATCGGTGCGTCGTCTTCTCTACTGAGTAAGTCCTCAGCTTCCGGAACAGAGTTGGCCAGACTATCAAGGTCAAGTTCGTCACCAAGACCCTGCACCATTTGCATTGCTTCTGCGCTGTCATGCTCATACGCGGCATTCAATGAATCATCAAACTCATTATCTTGCAGTGCAAGAAAGCTGTATCGACCCGAATAGGCCAATATTCGCCTTGCTTCAAGAATGCTATCCAACGTTGTGTTGTCTCTGTGCACGAGAATCAGGCTGTTGTCTTCTTCGCGACAAAAAACACCGAACTTCCGGGCAAATGCCAAAGGTATTTTTCGTTCAATGTTTACCGTGCGCTCTGACTCGTCGTTTGCGGAATCAGAATCCGCAAACATGATTGGTACGGAAGGCTCCAGGGCATCAAGCATAGATTGTCCAACTGCAGTGTTTATTCAATTTCTTGTACTAAACTATAGTTGCGACCGAAACATTCGACCAGCTCATGATCAATTACAACAGCGGAGTGATTGGCGCACGTTTTTTAACCACACTACATCACAGACTAAAATCAAGTGCTTCAAATTAAATCAATTATTGCCGAGAAACCCCGTGTTGTTGTTGGCATGGCAAGCGCACTTCTTGGCGCAATTTTTATCGCGCATGCAAGCGCTTTCTGGTGGCCGGCAAAACCGCAAATGCAAAACTTGCGCGAGACTGGTAGCCGTGCTCTTGAGTTTGATATTGAACGAATAGTATCCAACCCGGTGTTCGCTGGGTCGCAGTCATCAGTTCCCAGCAGCCAGACATCTGATGCTAGAACTGCCGCATTAGTGAATCATTCAGAGTTTTCCCTTCAAGCGATTTTTGAGTCCAGTGACGAAAGTCGAAGCACAGTCATCATTGCCAGATCCGGACAGCCTCCGCGCAGTTATAGCGTTGGCGATGTCTTGACTGACGGCATCAGCATTTCCGGTATCGATCGCGACAGGGTGAATCTTGTAAGTCATGGCCAGCCTGCCGTACTAAAGTTCAAGCAGCAAGCGCGCACGCCCGCTAACGCGATACAACGTGTGGCAGACAAATTTCTAGGGCAAATGTCCGACGAAGGCAAGCTTGGCCAAGTCAAACAGCGGCTGGAACAGCTGCGAAGACAAAGCCAGGAGCAGTAGTTAATGACACCTTTATTACACTTTAACAGAGGCTATATGCGCTTGTTACCACGCACTTTGCAGTTCCATCAGTTTCCGGCGTTCACCCTGTGCTTATTATTGGCGCTGCTGCTGTCGGTCGGCAAAGTTGCGGCTCAGGACCTTCAACCAGCAATTGCAAGCAGCGACGATAGCGTGACAATGAACATGCGTGATGCTGATATACGCAGCGTTATCCAGTGGGTATCTGACGTTACAGGAAAAAACATACTTGTTCACAACGCAGTAACTGGAAATGTAACCATTATTTCGGCAGGCCCTGTAAGTTCAGAAGAAGCCTACCAGCTGTTCCTGTCGGCATTGCAAGTTAATGGATTTGCAGCGCAAGAAAGTGATGGTGTAATCAGTATCGTGCCGGAAAGTGTCGCCGCTCAGGGAAATACGCCGTTCAACAGCGATAACGGCTCTTCGGTTGTTACTCGTGTACTACCCGTCAAAAACATTCCTGCGACACAGCTCACTGGCCTATTGCGACCGCTACTTCCAGAGCACTCACAAATTGCAGCGGACGCTTCTTCAAATTCACTGATCGTAGTGGATCGAGTGGATAACATAGAAAAGATCGAGCAAATTATTGCACGCATGGATAAGCCAAGTAATAGCGAGTTTGATGTTGTAAAGCTCAAACATGCAAACGCCAGTGACGTACTTCAAAGTCTCTCGCAGTTAATGCCGCCGGGTGGGGATCCAGCAACACCGCTCAACGTCAAGTTTTCTGTGGATGAACGAAGCAATAGCGTGTTGATGTATGGCGACGCTACCCGGCGCAAAAACCTGCGCAAACTTATCACCCGTCTCGACCAGCCTGTGCAAGGCGATGGCAGTACGCAGGTTGTTTATCTTAACTACGTTGATGCCGCAGAGCTGGTACCAATTCTTGAAAGCATGGCAGGCGTGCAAGCTAAGGAACAAGGTTCCGAGCGCCTGAGTGTTAGTGTAGAAGCCAGCGAAAGCACAAATGCGCTAGTGATCAGTGCCCCCCCGGCCTTAATGTCAGATATGAAACGGGTGGTCTCTCAAATAGACATACGAAAAGCACAAGTGCTGATAGAAGCCCTTGTTGTGCAGGTGAACAGCAGTGTCGCGAACGATATTGGTGTGAGTTGGATTACGACTGAATCAGTGCTTAACGACCCGGATGGTGGTGTACTGAGCGCCGTGAATACGCTAGGCAATCTACCTTTGGCAGCGGTATCAGACGCGCTGTCGCCAGTACCCAATATAGGAACTGACTTTAACCCTGCTGCGGGCCTGACTTTCGGTTTCTTTAGAAATGGTTCTCTGCGCGCTGCGATTCGGGCACTGTCGTCAAACAGCAATGCCAACATACTGTCTACCCCAACTATTATTGCGCTGGACAATGAAGAAGCCGAATTATTAGTCGGCCAAAGCGTGCCTTTCCTGACCGGTCAGTCTACCGGTAATGCATCATCAACAGCTGACCCATTCAACACGATCGAACGGCAAGATATTGGTACGTCGCTTAGGGTGACACCCAGAATTAATCAGGGTGACTCTATAGCCTTGCAGCTGGAGCAGACCACAGAAACTATAGATCAGTCTGTAGATCCCGCCGTAGCTGACGTAGCTACTGACTTGATAACCCGAAAAACTGAGATGCGCACGCGCGCCTTGATAAAGGACGGCGAAGTATTGGTAATTGGCGGCTTGATCAGTGATGAAGAACGCGAACGGCGCACTAAAGTGCCGCTATTAGGTGACATACCTGTATTGGGTAAGCTGTTTAGCTCAAAGGGAGTGACCAAAACCAAGAACAACTTAATGGTGTTTATACATCCTGTTATTCTAAAAGACGCGGCACACAGACGCGAGCTAACCAAAAGTCGCTATAACTTTATGCGCGACCAACAGGAAAACTCAAATCTAGGTGGCAAGTGGTTGAAAGACTACAAATTCAAACCGCTGTTACCCCAATTCGAAATGTATGCACCAGGACCCGCTCAGGATCACGCCAGCGCAGATTGAGCCAAATACAATTTGCTACTTCGCTCGCAGGGTCAAGGCAATAGCGAAGCCAGCTGCTGCAAGTATTTTTAAAACCAGCGAGTACCCTGTAAACGGCTCCACCAACGCAGTAATAGACCGTCCACTGAATTAGTTGCTGCCATGCCGAAACGTTGCTGCAAACTCTTCTTCTCTTCGTAACGCACTTGATACAAGTCAGCGTCCTCAACTTGAGCAAATAAGTAATCGTCGCTGGTGCTCAGCTGATCTGCAAGTTGAAGGTCGATCGCGCGTTTACCGTACCAGGTTTCACCTGTAGCTACTTTGTCTATATCCAATTGGGGTCTGTGTTCAGCAACCCACTCCTTGAACAATACGTGGGTTTCTTCCAGATCCTGCTTAAACTTCTCCCGGCCTTTCTCAGTATTTTCGCCAAACAAGGTCAATGTTCGCTTGTACTCGCCAGCCGTTAAAATTTCAACATCCACTTCATTCTTTTGCAGCAAACGGTGAAAGTTTGGCACCTGCGCCACTACGCCGATAGAACCTAGCACCGCAAACGGAGCCGCTACAATTTTGTCTGCCAAACAGGCCATCATGTAGCCGCCACTAGCGGCCACTTTATCTACGCATACAGTCAGAGGTACGTTTCTTTGCTTAATGCGCTCCAGCTGTGAGGACGCAAGACCATAGCCATGCACCACACCACCTGGGCTCTCCAGCACCAAAACTATTTCATCTTCCTGCTTCGCCAAAGAGAGTACGCTGCTTATTTCTTCGCGTAATCGATCAACAGCTGAGGCCTGCATGTCACCATTAAAGCTCAGCACAAATACCCGCTTCTTAGTGGACCCATTGGCCGGCAAGGCATCATCGGTTTCCACTGCATCACCAACTTTCTTCTCAGCGTTTTTTAGCGCTTTCTTTTCTTCCTTAAGCTTCTTCTTTTGAGCCTTCTCACGCCGTTTTTCTTCGGCTTTGAACTCAGGCTCAGACAATATTGCATGGCGCAAGGTGTCTCGCATATCGTTGTATCGACTATTGAGATTGCGAACCTCAATGTGTCCATCTTGTGATGGTTTGCCACGTTGAGCGGCGCTGGCGGCGGTCGCAATTACAAACATTATGGCGACTGCGATAGTGACTACTTTGGCCAGAAAAAGGCCATACTCTGCAAATAATTCGAGCACTGGGGGCTCCGTTGGGACACTGGGGCGCGGGATTATAGCGTGAATTCAGGAATAGCAGACAGTGGCGAAATGTAATTACATCCAGCTGTCGACTGCAGCAAGTGCCTCTCGGTTTATGGGTGTAGCAATCAAACTGCTCCCATCCAGGACTAGCTCATAGTTAGCCTCGTGGGCCATCGGCATATACACAGCGCGACCATATTGGGGTATTACCCACGGCAGCTTGTCGTGCATGCTCTGCAGGACCTTCCAGGTATCAACCCCAAAATCGGATGCCCCCAATTCATGAACATAACGCTGACTGTTGAGCTCTTGCTCTAACGTCATGTAACGCCCAGAGAAGCGTCCAAGACGATAAAGCGGCTCCATATTCAACGAGGTCAACATACCGCGCCAAGCGATGATCCGTGTGTCAAGTTGCCATTGGTCGCCATGCAACTCAAACGCGCTTTCTCCCTCGCCCGGAATGCTCACAGTCGCTATGTAAATGTGCGGTTTGAATTCAGTAAAACGCACTTTAGCGATGATTTTATCTGCAATAAGCGGTTTATAAGATCGCATGTCAGCTGCCATTGATGCCAACATCGTTGCCAGAAACAATAACAAAACACCGGTACAGCCTTTCAACCAGGCTACAAACCAGCTTCCCCGAACAAGCACTTTCACTCCAGCCGCCACCAGTATAAATACGGCGATCCAAAGAACAATTTGAGCGGCGCTACTGGTGGTCATCCCTGATCCAGAATAATGGTGGTGTTAATGATCTTTCCCGCCTATCACGCAGCAGCCGGGTAACCGATTTCAGTCAAACTTTCGTCAGCCACATCAAGCACGCTATCGTCTGCGTCCTTTCGTAGTTCAAGTTGTGCCAGGTAGTATTCAAGACTTATTAGCGCATCAGCCAGCGTTTCAAGAATGCTGTCGTCTTGCTCACCACTCTTATTAATTGCAGACTCGATGAACTGAGTTGAGCGGAATAAGATGTCGGCTGCTCGCGGCAAGTCGATCAGCTGCAAGCCACCGCGCACAGAGTTTAAAGTGGTCGCAATATTGCCAAGATGTGCCCGATCAAAACCGGATTCTACAAATGAAGTGATGGCCCGCTTTGCGAGGTTAAGACCAGCTTGAGCCTCGGTGACAACCGCGAGCTCAGCGCTTTGCAGCGCACCAGCATCTGCATTTGCGACAGGATCTGGCATCTCCGTAGACATGCTATTGGCATTGTCCAGCACCCCTTCCAGCATTATTAATGCGTCAGCTAACGGCATTAAACCCTCCCAGCTGACACTGGCTGGCTGCTCAACCCAACGTTTTACGTCTTGTAGTCGAGCAAGCATCAAGCCAGCAAGAGTCTCGCCAACCGTATCGCCCATGCAAGCCAGGATACTTTCTAACTGAGTTTCAAGATTCTCTAATTCGCCTTTATTGTATTCATTGGCACGGGAAGCTAAGTCGAGATATTCACGAGCTGACGACAATAGCGAACCCAACTTATCCAGTCTTGCTTGCTCAACATGCAGGTTGTGACCGTAAACATAGGCGCGCTCTTCGCGCAAGGTTTGCTCGCAATCTGATTGCTCAAACACTATATCTTTGATGGCCAATGACGCCAGCGGTTGCTTTTGTTCTGACAAGCTAATTAGGTATAAGAGCTCGTCTCTATCGCTGTCGCCCAGCTTTTGGCCCAACTGATCTTCAAGATTTGACAAGAACTCACGAAATGAACGGTCTAACGAGCTCAACCAACGCGCCCTGGAAGCATTCAGCTCAAGCTTACGACTAGCCAATGAAGAAATGACCGCTGCGTTCAACAGCCATCTTTCGGAGGCGGCCGCAGTGCGCAGACACCCATACATTCTCTCACAGGCACGCTGCATCAGACCCAAATGCATTGCTGGGTCACCCTCTTTTCGAATAATGGCAATCAAACCAGTCTGATACATCTGTCGCAGACGACGAACAGTTAGACTGAGCTTTTCCTGATCAATCGCTTTTTTTGCATCCAACTCCGGCAAGGATATTTCGCCTCTGCTCTTGAATTGACTGAATCTAAATTCAGGCAGACGCGACAAGCCAGCAAGCGCGCGAACTTCGGTGATAGCCGGTGCCAGCAACACCGGTTTCCCATGCCCGGTCGCGCGAACAAATTCCAGATAGCGAGGCATAGCGGCCAGTATTGAACTAACAGACAGCAAGGCCGGAGACGCAGGCGCCCTTTCGCTGCTTATTAATTGTTCAGCGTATCGGTGAAGGTCTTCGCTGAGTGCAGCCAACCCACGTAATTCGATCATGCGCAGAGCGCCATTGGCTTGCAGCAGACTTTGAGCCGCCGATTTCAGTGGTGTTTTGTCATTCGGGTCGTCTACAAATTTTTGCCACGCACTTCCCGCCAGGCGCAATGTTTCGTCTAGCTCATTCCCAAGAATGCCTAACGAGGATAAATTGACTGCCGATAAATCTGCCATGAGGGTAACAACATTAGAGGGATGTTTCTAAAGTATAACCAACAACGGAAATTCTGCCGGCAGTCTGAACTGGGAAGATAATCTCAAAACTGTTGATTAGATCACTCAACTTGCTGTCAAAGTTGGACCGATGAATTACAATTAACTGTGTCTCAATAAGACGGTGAACCATGCACCGTTTTTTGAACGCAGATCGTGCACATACAACATCAAAGGACACCGATGATTAAAACGTATAATGAGGCCCTGGCAAGGAACTTTCTGGGCCAATCACCACAGTGGTACAAGAATTCGATCATCTTCTTTCTGCTGTTCAATCCCTTGGCGCTTTGGTTGTTCGGACCATTCATCACTGGCTGGATTCTATTACTCGAGTTTATTTTCACACTCGCTTTGGCGCTCAAATGTTATCCACTTCAACCTGGTGGCTTGCTCGCGATTGAGGCCGTGTTACTGGGTATGACCAGTCCAGAGGCGGTTTACCAGGAAACTATCGGCGCATTCGAAGTCATTCTGCTGCTGGTTTTTATGGTGGCTGGCATTTATTTTATGAAGGACTTGCTGCTGTTTGTATTCACCAAACTGTTGCTCAAAGTTCGATCTAAACTGTACTTGTCGGTGCTATTTTCTATTGTTGCGGCCGTACTTTCCGCGTTTCTCGACGCACTAACAGTGACCGCAGTGTTGATCAGTGTCGGAGTAGGTTTCTATTCGGTGTACCACAAAGTCGCCTCTGGCCATCACAACGAGCACCATCATGGCGACGACACTCACATACATCAATACCAACGCGAACATCTAGAACAGTTTCGCGCTTTTTTGCGCAGCTTGCTGATGCACGGAGCCGTCGGTACGGCTCTGGGTGGCGTTTGCACGCTTGTAGGCGAACCGCAGAATTTGTTGATTGCCGAGCGAGCCGGTTGGAATTTCCTGGAATTCTTCTTAACCATGGCGCCAGTGACCATGCCGGTTCTGATTGGCGGCTTGTGTACCTGCGCATTTCTTGAACTAACAGGCTGGTTTGGCTATGGCGCAAAGCTACCCGAAGAAGTGCGATGTATTCTAGAAGATTACGACAAGGAACAACGCCTGGAAAGAAATGCACGCGACGACGTTGCCCTGATTGTACAAGCGGCAGTCGCACTTGTATTAGTTTTAGCTCTTGCCTTTCACGTGGCTTCGGTAGGCTTGGTTGGATTGATGATTATTGTGTTGCTCACAGCATTTAATGGTGTGATCGAAGAGCATCAAATCGGACATGCTTTTGAAGAGGCGCTGCCTTTCACCGCGCTACTTGTGGTGTTTTTCGCTGTGGTGGCGGTGATTCATGATCAACACCTGTTCCAGCCGGTTATAGATTACGTGTTCAGTCTGGATATTGGAGTACAACCGGCCATGTTCTTTGTCGCCAATGGCGTACTATCGATGATTAGCGACAATGTCTTTGTGGCAACTGTCTATATTAACGAAGTCAGGGCGACTCTGGATGAAGGCAAGATCAGTAGAGAACATTTTGAGATGCTGGCAGTCGCTATTAACACCGGTACCAATCTTCCCAGTGTGGCAACTCCCAATGGCCAGGCCGCATTTCTGTTTTTGCTAACGTCTGCGCTTGCACCATTAATCAGGTTATCTTACGGCCAAATGGTGTTTATGGCGCTGCCTTATACTCTGGTGCTTGGCAGCTTGGGGCTGTTGTGCGTGCTTAACTACCACAGCATTGCGGCAACGATGGGTTTGTAGCGGCCCGCAAGCGCGTGTTTGTGGCCAGCTACTTTGGCCATACCAGCGCGCCGCCACTCATCTCATCGATGGCGGCAAGCCGTGCTTCATGAGCCTGAATTTCTGCGGCTGTTGCCGCAATAATACGGCCAGGCTGACGCCCTTTGATTTTAATATGTTCACGAACAACACCATTGCCCTGCTGATCATTTTCGCCATCAGCCGTCAGGCTTAGTCGTGTCTGGCCGCCAGTCATTACCAGGTAAAGGTCTGCCAGAATCTCCGCGTCAAGCAATGCGCCATGCAAATCGCGCTGCGAATTGTCAACGTCGTAACGTTTGCACAGTGCGTCCAGATTATTTTTTTGGCCAGGGTGTTTTTGTCGTGCCAGAACCAAAGAATCAACGACCGTGCATATGTCTTTGATTCGTACCGAATGACCAAGCAGTGCAAGCTCATTGTCTAAAAAGCCAATGTCGAACGGTGCATTGTGGATAACCAGCTCTGCGCCCCTGACAAACTCTATAAACTCTTCAGCGATGCCCGCAAATAAAGGTTTGTCTTGAAGGCTTTCCAGAGATATTCCATGGACTTCTTGCGCGCCCTCATCAATCTCGCGCTCTGGATTGATATACTGGTGATAGTGGCTGCCAGTCAGTCGACGCTTTTCAATTTCCACGGCGCCAATTTCAATAATGCGATGCCCCGCTCTGGGCTCCAGGCCAGTGGTTTCTGTATCCAGTACTATTTGTCTCATCGACTACCTTCCATATCGTCAATACCTAGATTGGCCAGCTGATCTGCTATCTCGTTCTCGCGGTGACCACTATGGCCCTTTACCCACAACCACTCAACGCAGTGTCTGGCACTTTGCTCATCAAGCTCTTTCCATAGATCAACGTTCTTGACAGGTTTCTTGGCCGCTGTTTTCCAACCATTTTTTTTCCAGTTTGCCATCCAGCTCATAATACCCTGGCGAACATACTGGGAATCTGTGGTAAGACGCACCTTGCAAGACTTATTGAGCGCTTTCAGGCCCTCAATAGCCGCCCGTAGCTCCATACGATTATTAGTGGTATCGCCTTCACCGCCGTGCAGTTTCTTCTCAATTGCACCAGCACGCATCAATACACCCCAGCCACCCGGTCCAGGGTTGCCGCGGCAGGCGCCATCGGTAAACAATTCAACCAATTGCAATTCAGCCATTCTTTATAGTCTCTCTCGCCGCACGGGTACTTGGCGTCATGATAGGTACACCCAGGCCTGGGGTTAACCCCGACCATCTTCTACGAACAGGCGTGAAAGTGCTGCTACGCTTTTTCGCGCATACCACAGCGCTTGCTCCAAATGGACGTGTTAAACGGTGCAGCGGACGCTCAAATTTGAGCATTTTTTCAGCCAACCCAGGACGGTGAATAATGGGGAGATGCCAGCAATGATCAACGGAATCTACTGAGAAATCCAGCAACTGCAGCCAATCGGATAATTTCGAGCTTCCTGGTGAGGCCATCCTCCAGGTTTTTTTCTGCCATTTGCCAAACAGTTTTTGCTGCAGACCCAGCATGCTCCATGGATTGAAAAGAGCGATCACTATGACGCCTTCAGGACGCACTACTCTGGCAGCTTCGCGAAGAATCGCGTGGGGGTCATCTGCAAATTCAAGCACGTGATGAATTAGCAAGCAGTCGACGCTGTGTTGCTCAAGTGGCAGGTCTGCGAAATCACTCAGCGCGGCATACACGCCACCCGCCGCGGCCTCCGGCGCCAAGGCGAAACAATGATTTATCTGGCTGGCATTAAACAGCCTGGTTTGTTGAAGTATGCCCAACTGCAGCAAATGAACACCAAAAACAGGTCGCAGCAGGCGATCTATCGCTCGTTGTTCAGTGAGCATAAATTGCTGTCCAGCTGCTGAATATAGCCAGCGCGCAGCCGTTTGTTGTTCCTTGTGAAGCATGTCGGCGATGTTACCTCAAACAATCTTGTGCCGCATTGCACACAGACTTTATATGACATTTAAACAACAGGTGATTACCATAACCGCTTGTTACTTTCGGACACCGCTCGAGAAGTAATGCGGGCCCACCCGACTCAAATAGACATCCAATCGCCCTCAGGTCACACGCTTGCAGAAATCGCGTTTAGCTGTACGCCGCGCTTGCATCTATACTCTTTTAAAGTGGTCTCGTGTTGTTCTAGCCATCGTTAAAACAGTTATTTATATGAATAAAAACAAAATCTTAGAGGCTTTTTCTATATCAGTTCTAGCACTTCTAGCGTCATGTAGTCTGCCGCCTTCTTCTGAGCTGGCCAATGAATCAACAATTCCTGAGCCAATTTTAGAGCTGACAACCGCATCGCAACCACCTCATTGTGAACCAGAAGATGAGCTCGCTGATCGCTGGCTGCAGGACCCTGCTACTGCAGAGCAATATCTGCCCGCCAAAAAACACGCCGATCTTTGGACGCGAATTGAACAAGGGTTCGAAATTCCCAAGCAAACCAACAAACGGATATCTGCGCAAAAGCAGTGGTTTCTGCGAAATACGGATTACATGGATCGCGTTAGTCGTCGATCTGCACGCTATCTGCATTATGTCGTGACCGAATTGGAAGAGGCGAATATGCCTATGGAACTGGCGCTACTGCCTATTGTAGAAAGCGCTTTTGACCCTTTTGCCTATAGCCATGCTCGAGCCTCAGGAATGTGGCAATTTATCGGAGCCACCGGCAAACGATATGGCATGAAGCAGAACTGGTGGTATGACGGGCGCCGAGATATCGTTGCCTCAACCGCCGGCGCCATTGCCTACCTCAGAGACCTTCAGAAGGAATTTAATGGCGATTGGTTACTGGCACTGGCCGCTTACAATACTGGCGAAGGTAACGTAAGAAAGGCGATTCGACGTAACAAGCGAGCCGGCAAACCTACCGATTTCTGGAGCCTGCGTTTACCAAGAGAGACTCGAATGTATGTGCCGCGTCTGCTTGCTGTTGCCGAGCTATTGCAGCAAAAAAACAGCAATGGTCAGGTTTTTAACCCCATTACGGATGAAGCCTACTTTGCTATCGTACAAACCGGATCGCAGCTTGATCTTGCGCAAGCTGCTGCCTTGGGTGGTCTCGACATGGAAGAGATTTATCTGCTGAACCCCGGACTCAATCGATGGGCCACGCCTCCTGATGGACCGCATCGCTTGCTTATCCCAGCTAAAAACGCAGGTTTGTTCGTCGACTCGCTAAGATCTCTGCCGGTCAAAGAGAGAGTAAGCTGGCAGCGCTACACCATTCGCACAGGCGACACTTTGTCGACGATTGCCCGTAAATTTAATACCTCGGTATCGGTGATCAAATCGGCTAACAAGCTGGGCAGTAATCGAATCAGAGTAAACCGGTCGCTACTTATTCCTGCGGCGATGAAGAAAGACTCTCAGTATGCTTTAAGTGACTCGCAGCGGCGTGCGAGAAAGGCCGCCCGTGCCAAGGGGTCTGGCAGCAAAATAAAGTATACAGTTCGCTCAGGCGACAGCCTCTGGAGTATTGCCAAGCAGCACAAAGTATCAGTGAAACAGCTCGCCAGTTGGAACAGCATGGTGCCTCGTGATCCGCTACGCAAAGGCCAAACCTTGCAAATCTGGACTTCTGCAACACAAGCAAGCAGCGGGCAAATGATTCGCAAGGTGGGCTATAAAGTACGACGCGGCGATTCACTGTCACGCATAGCGCAGCGCTTTCGAGTGGCAACAGACGATATCAGTCGTTGGAATGGCATACGTAAAAGCAGCATTTTGCGGCCGGGTCAGTCACTGACTCTTTATGTAGATGTGCGTAACGCGATCTGAAGCTTTATACTTCTGCGAAGTTTTACTTTTAGGTTTTGACGCACTTGTCGTACTCGCACACCTCAACAGTTTTTACATTTACTGCACTTCTGGTGTGCTCATTGCTGACATCTTGCGCTGGCAATCAAGCTGTTACAGGCGCAATCGATCATAGCGAACAGGTCAGCGCAATAATTGTGAGCGTGGATCAGAAACGCAGACCTTTGGCATCAGACCCGCTCGCTGGTCAAGAAATTCAGGTTTGGTTTCCAGCCGTGGCCGGACATTTATTTGGTACACCCAACGTAGAATCCAGCTGGAGCGCAACACCGGATGAGAAAGGAACGTTTGTATTTCCGTTAGCGGACATAGCTGCCGAACTTGAGAAAATGTCACTGGCTTTCGATGCCAGCGAGACAGCTTTGTTACTGGAGCCAGAAGACACTCGGTTTGCAAGAATCAGTAGTTTTGCGGTGCGGGAGTTTGACGGAGAACTACTCGGGCGCGCTAGCTGGAATGATCCTCAATCTCATTCCGAATTGATACTGGTGTATTTTGACAGGGCCTGCAGAATGCTCGGGTCGGTATTTTATGGTGAAGACGAGGTACGCGTGGACCTGCAGATTCCTGCCCCTGGTCTTTATTGGCTACGCAAGCATCGCTCATTATTTGGCTCCATACGTCTGCTGAAGAGCTCAGAGCCACAAAGTCTGGTACTCGCGATTGAGTCAGCGGACTGATAATTACCTTCTGGTGAGCGTCGAAATTCCTTACAAACCAACTAAGGCAGATTCAAAGTAATCGCTCTATATATTTGTAATATATAGATATTTCCATACTGGCCTGATTCCTGCTTTAAGTTCATACACAGAGTTATGAATGTTCGAACTACTCCCAGAGTAGGACGACAGCAGGCAGTCAGGAGATTTACATGGTTCGCAGAGCTGGTGAAGAAAACAGAACAACAAATTTCTTTCGAACCGAACGCTACGTTCAAATTAACGAGCAATGGTATTTTATGACTCGAGGCGGGTCGCAGGAAGGTCCGTTTCGAAACAGAATGGAAGCCGAAGAGTCATTACTGCTATTCATTGCTGTTCGAAACAGCACTCTCGATCACGAACAAACCGCCCTTGCTAGCAAAGTAAACGCTCTAGCCAACAAACGGAGCGATACCGGTTTTCCATTTGGTCAAGTAGCCAAGGTTGAGACCGCGCCTTTCAACGTTAGGCGTATTGAATTTACCCCGGTCGCACAAGACGTGCAAGAGCTGGACGGCGCGAAGGCTAGCAGCGCTAACGACAGCTTCCATTTTTGCTGTCTATAGTGAAATCAATAACTGTAGACCTCACACATGGTGCTTGCCTGCATCAGTAACTGGATTGTCTGACTTGACGGATTCGGTCATAGACAACTTTCCGAATTCGATTAACGGCGCCCAGCGGCCTGTGACTTTCAAGACCGTGCCATGGATTAAACGCCATTGCCTCACAGCGCGCCAGCTGCTCCTCACTGTCAAACACTTGTTGTTTGAAGTGCAGCTCGCCTATAGAGTGAAATGGCGATGCATCCTCCGGCCAACGCGTAACAACGTCTTCTACGGAATAGTCGCCTTTCGGTCTTCTTTGCACCATAAATTTCATGCACCCAGAGGAGTCAGCCAAGGTAGAAGCCATCGCTGCCCTTAGAAAATCAGGCTGCTCTTCATCGGCACTACTCGCTGTTTTGACTGGCTCGCAAGCTTCAACCGAGTACTTTACAACGTGCTTACGACTTCCTTCACCTAGCTGATAAGGCACCACCGACCAATAGCGAGCGGTAATCGGATTATCAATATGGCTGTTCAACATCTTATAGGCGTTATACAGGCCACGCACACCGAGAACAAAAGGCAGCTTTAGCCACTGCCACCATTGGCCCGACGCATTAATTTCGAAGAACTTGGCGTAATCAGCTGCCTCATTAACGAAAAATACTGGATGGCTGATCAGAAGAAAGTCCTGGCTGTCAGTTTGAGACTCGATATCGACCAACTTAGCCCCAGGTACATCGTGTAACTTAATTGCCATTCCGCGAGTATCACCTTTGCCATCAGCTTGCTGTACATCAGGACTGCCGTTTGAGAAACGCACTGTCGCGCTATAGACAGCACCCGGTAGGAAAACCCCTGCTTGAAAGTCTTTGGGAATACTGTCATGAACTCGAAACTCAGCGACTGGGCAGCCATGGGCTTTGGGGTGCGCATCGCGCCGAATAATCTCGTTATCATAACGCCCTCGAATTTCACGTTCGACAATGTCGCCTATAGTCTGCGCGTGCTGTTGCTCGCCCACATGCAGATGCTCACCAAGACTTTCGTCTGCCACAGGGTAGGTTAGCTGCGGCAACGCTTGCGCTGTTGAAATGACAAGCAGACTCAATATGGCTATTGATTTCAATAGACTGTTTCCCGAAATACTCATACAAAGACCTTGTACATCAGTTGAATTTATTTAATTCCACTACGGCATCGTAGCGCAGAAATTGGCCACACTTGCGAATGTTATTCGCAACTACTTTACTTTTAGAAAGGAGCATCAGGATAAGACCTGCACTGTAAATTTCAAGGAAGAGAGCTCTGCATGAGCACAATACGAATTTATCTCAACATTCCAAAGCAGACCCTGCTGCAGTACTACAAAGGCAGTGCACGAAGCGTGCTGACTACTGCGAGTGATGGTCGTCGGATACGTTTTCCAATTGCCTGTTTAAGACCTTTTGTTCGCAGTGATGGTATTCGGGGAAGTTTCGAATTAGAAATTGACGCAGACAATCGCTTGCACAATATTCGACCCCTTGGACAATCGGCCATCAGGTAGCCAATAGGATGACCTTGCACCCTATAAATTGCTCCAGGCTAGACACAAGCTGTTTTCGCTCACAAGGTGCTCTGATACTTTAGCGTTTGTAGAGCCGCTATCGACCTGCAGTAAATTTTCTTGAAACCAAAGCCATCAGCGCTGAATTGCATTCATGATTCAGGTTTTGTTCAGTTCAACTGCAATATCATTTATTACATACAAAAAGTGATCACATATCGATCACCCTGTTCAAGTCTTGTTCAATTAGTTTGCTCTGCTGCGGCAGGTGTCGGTCTATGCCCCTTCCCTGCCATTTTTTTCTAACGGATATTTTTTGCGTTTATGCGAATTGGTTCTATTCTTTTGTTGTAACCAGTTCACTTTCAAAGTGACAAGTAATTCACTTATGTAACGAGCGAGATGAGCAATGAACCCTAATGATTCAAAACCTGCATTGATGGAAGTCGAAGAAGTAGAGACCAAAAACGGCTCTAAGACAGAAAATAAAACAGCTAAAGCTGAAGCATCAAAGCCAAAACAAGAGGCTGAGTCCACTGCAAAAGAGGTTAAGGAGGAAGCAAGTATTCCAACTGCCGGAGCAGATGATGATATGGCCAAGGTTCAGGAACTGCTATTTGGCAATCAGCTTCGTGCCGTAAATCAGAAAATCATGTTAGTTCACAAAGACTTTAAACAGTCTATGAGCGATCTTGATCGCAAGATCGAGCAACAGCTTGCCGACCAGGATTCAATGATCAAAAAGGAACTGGCGGGCGTTGTTGATCAGCTGCGTGCGGAAACTAAAGCACGTGAAAACTCAGTGGAAAACTCCGGTATGGAGCTGCGCAAATCAAGCAATAATTTGCAAGACCGAATCAATGCAATGGAGAAAACTCACTCTGCTGCCAAAACATCAATTGACGAACAGTTGGCACAATCAGTGCGTGACCTTGAACGGCAAATGCAAGAAGTTCGAAGCGAATTGCAGCGCCAACTCGACGGAGCTAGAAATACTCTGGACGACAATAAGGTTGATCGTGCGGCTCTTTCTGAACTGCTGGGTGGTATTGCTCAACAGATTAGCTCAATCGATAAGATCCCAACAGTTACGCAGCGCAGCGACGCGGCGAACTCGTCAGACGATGCACCGAAGTCAGGTGCTGCTTGATATAACGAACCTGACCTACTCGCTCAAAGGCCAATGCTCTTAGTGACATTGGCCTTTTTTGCTTTTAGCTCAACTCAATCAATGTTTGTTGCAATACAAAATACACCGCTAAACGCCTCTGCGTTGTAAAAGCCTGTTGATACATTCTAAGTTGCGGCAGATACGTAAGCGCGCGTTCTTCCAAGTCTTCTTTACTCGCTGATTCATTAAGATGTGTCTTGTAGTCTACAATCCATTCATTCCCGTCAGCGTCCTCAACCTGGCGATCGATAACGATGCTTCTTAGCACTTGCTCATCGCTGACTCTGAGCTCAACTTCAGCAAGGCCACCCTCAAACAACCACTGGTTTACATGATCACTTTTGGCCGCCCTCAGTGCCTTTTCCACCCAGTCGACAGCATCATTAAGCGTTTTCCCCAGACCGCTGCTTCGCAATTGCGTCTGTAAGACTATTCTTCGTTCATTTTCTGTAGTGCGCCAATAAACATCAGTGCCATCGTTAATCCATTGCTGCAAATTTCTGTGAACTACAACACCAACGCAACGCTCCACTGTATTTTCGCTTTCAAATGACGTCGTCCAGTCAACCGTATTCTCGCCTTTGGCAAATTGCTTTTGCACAGATGTATCAATGACATTCTTATCCACTTGCAACTGCTCAAGTTGCGCCAAGTTGGGCAGAACTCTTTGTTGCGTATGCAATACTTCGCTCGCGACATTCGGCGTAGCACTTTTTACTATGGAAGAATCATCCAACCCATTAACCGCAACCGACAGATTCGGCCACAGCAATGCCGCAAGCGAGGTAGCCGTATTATGCTCAGGCCGAGCGGAGTCGTAGCCGCGGTATAGGTACAGACGTTTACGCGCACGAGAACACGCTACATAAAGAAGACGCGCCGCCTCATGCGCGCTCTGCGTACGATTTTGCTCGCGCACATAATCGTACATCGTAGGCGTGTGCTGCTTACTATTTTCAGGCAAGCCAAGCAATAGTGTTGATTCAGTGGGTGAGACAAATTGTTCTGTCCACGTTAACAGTTCGGCGCCCTCACTTTTAACGCCAAGATCAAGTGCCGGCAAAATAACACTGTCAAATTCAAGGCCTTTGGCCTTATGCATTGTCATAAGCTCAACCGGCCTAATCCCTGCTTCGGCGCCAGCTTGTGTCTCTGAATTTACTCTTAACTGCGCCATGTGCTCGTCAATATTTTCCCAGCTGGGTTGCTTAACAGCACTGCAAAGAACCAATAGTTCTGACAGATACTTTTTATAAGCTAAACCTGACTGCTTATCTGCGTAAACCAGGCCGCCACCCAAATGCGTCCAAAGACCTACCACCTCGCTAACCAAGGATTTTCTATTCCTCTGCTTAACGACCGCATCATAAAGCAACAGAAACAGGCGCAATCGCTGTTCAGTCATTTCACTGATGGCATCGTTTTCTGCTAACGCCAGCGCAATCGATTTTCTGACGTCATAGCGAGAGAGTTGTGAAATTTTCAGCAGGTCTGCCAGTGGAATGTCCAATAATGGTGAGCGCAGAAAAGCGTACCAGGCAATTTGATCCGCCGGGTTTAAGAGTAAGCGAGTCAGACTGAGCAGATCCATCACTATCGGCTGATCAATCAAACGTTCAAAATCAGTAAATGTTACGTCAATACCAAGCGCTCGCAGCGCTGGTAACATGTGGCGCGCATGCGTTCTGTTTCGCACCAGTATTGCGACGCTATCTGACGGGTGCAGTTCCTGCAGCTGCCGAATTTTGGTGGCGATATGCCCTGCTTCAATTTGTCGCGGGGAATCCTGGTCAAGTGCAAATTCGTAGGCCTGCACCTCGCTGGTGTTATCGCTGGAACTGACAGTACACACCGCGGACACATACGCAGACGCGTTGTGCCGTAAATCATCAATGGCTGGAAAAATACGTGCAAAGCAATGATTCAAAAAGATGATTATTGGCTCAGACGATCGAAAATTTGACTGTAGCTCCAGGTTTTCGCACCTGACGCCCGCAAGCCCGTATTGGCGCGCATGCATAAACAAGGCAACCCGTGCATTGCGAAAGGAATAAATCGACTGCATAGCATCGCCCACCAAAAATAAGCTTCTACCTGGTTCATCTAATTCGGACCACTCTTGGCACAAACGATCTAACAAATCGTACTGCAATTGTGACGTGTCCTGAAACTCGTCAACGAGTATGTGTTGAATGCTGTAATCAAGCTTCATAGCCAAATCACTGTTATCAGCAAGGGCTTCAAGGGCTTGCAGACTTGTTGCAACGAAGTCTACTTGCTGATGCTGTTGAAACTCTATTTCCAGATACGCCATCGCGACATGCAATACCTCCATCAAGCTTCGCAATACAGGTTTATGGCGTTTGATGTCGTCTGGGTCGGGTAAAATAGCCAATTCGGCAAAAACCGCTGCAGCGGATTTATCCTCGCCAATCGCCAGTACCAGTGCCTTAAAGTCATCCACTGTGTACTGCGGTTTGTTTTTCTTGGGCGGGAAACCTTGTTTGATGTTAACTGTTGCCCGGAAACTACCCTGCTTAGTCAGCAAGAACTGTTCTATAGCTCGCCACGTTGCTAACTCTGCGACGCTCGCTTTAGGAACAACATTCATTATCTCTTCGTTTTCGGCTAATAGCGGATCTGAACCAAGCTCACGCAACTGTGTATTGGCAAAATTCATCAGATTGCACAGCTCGTGCTCATGCGAAAGCAAGAGTTCGCGTGCATTTCTGAGCGAGAATTCCACTTGCTCACAAAACCACTGGTGTAGCACGCCCACTGCGTGGTCTGAGTTGCCGTGCATGCTGGCAAACAAACCACGCCATTGATCTCGCTTCGCGAGCAGCTGTGTTAATAGATTGGCTACATGCGGCACACGAACATTCATATGCAACAACAGTTTCTTAATAGCCTTTCCATGTTCGGTATCAGAACCCAGGTGGGCCAGAACACGTTCAATTGCCTTTTGATAAAACTGCTCTGGATGCTCACCAGGACTCGCATTGCCACCAAAACGGCTCGCCAGAGGCATTTGTCTTACCAGAGAAGCGCTGAAGGCGTCAAAGGTATAGACCCTCATGCGGGCGGGGTTTTCCAGAAGACCCCATTTGTATTCTTGATCCGCTTTTAGCGCTGCCTGGGCGAGTCGAATAGTTTTCAGACGGTGCTCAGGAAGCTCAATAGATCGCGCTTCAAATGATCCTGCCTCCTCCAGCGCTGCCACGATACGCGCACGCATTTCCGCCACCGCTTTACGGGTAAAAGTGATAGCAAGTATTGATTCTGGTTGCTTAACAACTGCCAGCAAGGACAAGTAGCGTTGCGTCAGCAATTCGGTCTTACCACTGCCTGCAGGTGCAGTTACAGTAAACGAACGTTGTGGGTCTATGGCTTTTTCGCGAGCTACTGAGTCAACAATCACGCGCCGGCTCCATCTATTGCATATCGACAAATGCTTGCGTAATCACATTGCCGGCAGGTTTGTGAACCTTTCGCGGGCTCGATACCCGCTTCTCCAGCAATAAACGAATTTTCCAGCCGACCTATCTCTCGCTGCCATAGTTGCGTCTGTTCAAGCCACAGATCATCCCTGCTCTGTTCATCCTGTTCGTGTTTCAACAAACGCCTCTGCAAAGGCATCTCCAAATATTTTGCGCTCCCTGCGCCCATCCAGGTACTCACTTGGTCATCCATTTTGCAAACAGCGCCACCACTTGCTTGTTGACCCGATGCGGAACGATACCGCAGCAAATACAAAGCCAGTTGAGGTGCCAGCAGTGGTTCCTGCATTGTGTCCTTTTCGCTTACTGCTCCGCTTTTGTATTCGATTAGCAGTAGGCTGCCGTCTTCCAGAAGATCTACTCTGTCTATGCGCAGCTGTGCAGGTCGACCTACAATCTCGCTATCGAAAGCACACTCAAGGTCCATGACCGTAAACGGCGATCGCTGTGCTTCATTTTGTAACCATTGGAACATAATGCTACTGACACGGATTGCTTCGATCCCCAGATAAGCGAGTGATTCACGACCAGCCAGTCGGCGCTTAGCGGATACGATAGCCGCCGCAACGGCGTCATCTATACTCTCACGCAATCGATCTTCAGTAGCCTCAGTAAGCGTGCTTTGCCCTTTGGCCTCACGCCAAAAAGCTTCCATTGCATCATGTAAGATTATTCCGCGCTCTCTGCCATCGAGACCCAACTGTGTAGACTCAAGTGCACGAACCTGCAGGCGGTGCCGAATGAATGCCTTAAAAGGGCAAGCTGCCTGATCGGTCAACAGTGCTGTTGTGGCACGAATTTTTTCCAAAGTCGTCAATGATACGGAATCCACATGGCCACCGATTGCTACTGAATCAGGAACCGGTTCTATGGGGCCAGGCTCTTCTCCATTTTCCTGCACAGCAATATCGACTTCATTGATCGCTAGTTTGTTTAACAAACTGCTGGGTAACACATCCGTCGAGCCATCAACCACAGCGTAGCTACAAGAAAATGTTTGGACCTGCTGCTGATAACGTTGGAAAAGTCGCTGTGAGAAATCAGCTTCCCTTAGAGCATCACAATGCGGCATTCGCAGCTCGCGCTGTAAGGCATAAGGAATGTAGGCCGAAGGACTGGCGTTAGCGGGCCACTGTCCAATCGAGAAATCACAGAGTCTTGCATGCGTGAACGGTAGCCCGGCGCCTTCAAGCAAACCAAGGACTTGCACCCTACTATCACTGGTTTGCGCCTGAAAGACTTGCGCATGTAACACCTGTTCAATCAGTGCTAGAGACTGTTTACCCGTGATTTTTTTCCGATCGGCAAAGCGTAAATTGGCCAGCGCATGGCATGAGCTTATGGCGTTGGCGAATGACACCAGTTGCTGATACTCGACTGAGTCGGCGCTTCTATTGCCCGGCCAGCCAAATGCCGAGAGCTGCTGTTTAAAGACACCTAGGTGGTCATCAAAAGCCATAGCCTCACGATTATGGCTTATCCGTCTGCAATCAGTGAGACTGCTCAACAGTAGTCCGATGCAGTTGTTGTCAGCAAGATTGGCGCTGCTCTGTAAGGCAAATAGGTGTTCCGCCTCACTTACTACCGCGCCCAGAGACAATTCAGAATCTCCGTATGATCTAAGGCGATGCTCCAGCTTGTACAGCTCAGCCCGATCGGTGCCGTATGAATGCGCATAAAAAGGCGAATAAAGTAAGTATGGTAGCTCAGTACTCGAGACTGAACCCTGCAGAGCATTGAGCAGCGTCAGCGCAGACTGAACAATCGGTGTGCCGGCCAATGACACGCCGGCTGAGATATTAAATGGAGTTACCTGACGGTTAACCTCAGGGTGGCTCGCATTCGGCGTGAACACACTTTCAAAACTGCGTTCTATTTGTGCTCGCCGAACATCTAACTGCGGCACAATCACTGCGATGCGAGCAGTCTCATCTTGACTGAAAATACGGTATGCCCACTCCGCAGCAGCCAAAACCTCCGCTTCAAAAGTTGAGGCTCGCACTACTTCCAGGGGCTGATCAACTTTGTGATGACTGGTTTTTATCTGCACGCTGGTTTTCGCCACTCGCCACTGCGTTAACAGGTGCTCATGTATGGGCAACAATTCCTCAAAGCCATACAACAAAACCCTCCCAGACAAGGGCGATTCAAGCTCGGCCAGCAAACCGGGAATTTGGGCGCTGCACACAGCACCAATACGCTGGCAATCGAGGAGCACCCGATCACAGACCTTAATAAAGAACGAGCAGTTATCGTTTAGCTGGAAGCGCGACCGCTGCTCTTTCGATTGAATATCTACCTGCCAATTACATAAAACTTGCCACGCTTGCATGAGTTGCTTGGCTGCAGATTCCGGTGCAATGAACGCGGTATCCAAGCTCGCAAGCATTGCCCCACGCCAGAGCTCCAACTCTTCGGCAGCACTGAGCACCCAATACTCATTGCAAGGCTTTAATCCGGCCGCTGTGGCGTTTTCCCAAAGCATCTGAAGCCAACTGGATACGGCCATCACTGGCGGCATAGACCAGCTTTTCTCGCCCGACAGCTGCGCGACGTCGTCACCTTGTTGCAGAATTTGCTGCGCAAGCCGCTGATTGGGCGTCAGAATCAGCGTATGTTCGAGGGCAAATAATTCGCCCAAGTCGCTGATAAAGACTGTATCGCTTGATTCATTCACGTTTAATATCACTTCGTTATAAGTGTACTTATGGTTTACTATTCGCGACCGCCATTCACGGTGCTCGGGCGCCGTATTGTAATACGGCCAGAGATTAATACAGCAAGAGTGTAATACAGCAAGCCACAGCTGACTTAACGAGGAAACATGAACAGTCCTGAATTTGATGCGTCGTTGCATAACGTCAATATCGGTTCGCAAACCGTACTGCCAACGCCAGCCCAGCTTAAGCAGTCCCTGCCTATCTCTGAGAGCGCTGCGCTCACGGTAGAGCAAGGCCGTCGCACTATCCAAAAGATATTGAACCGGCAAGATCCAAGATTGTTTGTGGTCATTGGTCCCTGCTCTATTCATGATGTTGACGCAGCCATGGAGTACGCCGAAAAGCTAAAGCAGCTCGCAGATGAAGTTGCCGATACCCTGTATTTGGTGATGCGCGTTTATTTCGAAAAGCCACGCACAACCACTGGCTGGAAAGGTTTGATCAACGACCCATACATGAACGACTCGTTCCAGATTGAAGACGGCTTACGTATTGGGCGTCGCTTGCTACTAGACATAAGCGAGCTTGGTCTGCCAACGTCGACGGAAGCACTAGACCCTATTTCACCCCAATACTTGCAAGATCTCATTTGCTGGTCTGCCATTGGCGCGCGTACCACCGAGTCACAAACCCATCGTGAAATGGCCAGTGGTCTGTCGTCTGCTGTTGGGTTTAAGAATGGTACAGATGGCGGTCTAAAAGTTGCTATTAATGCTTTACAGTCAGTCGCTAAACCGCATCGTTTTTTAGGCATTAACGAGCATGGCCAGGTTGCGGTAACTCATACAACCGGCAACGAACAGGCGCATATCGTGCTTCGCGGTGGTAGCGACGGACCGAATTACGACTCCGTGCATGTCAGTCTTGCCGAGCAGGCGTTGGAAGCAGCCAAGGTGGAGCAAAACATAATGGTTGACTGTAGCCACGCAAACTCAAGTAAAGACGCTGGTATACAACCACTGGTCATGGACAATGTAGCCAATCAAATCCAGGCTGGAAACCAATCCATCGTCGGCTTAATGGTAGAGAGCAACCTCGAATTTGGCCGTCAAGACATACCGGCGGACCTAAAAGATCTTCAATACGGCGTGTCAGTAACGGACGCCTGCATAGACTGGTCGATGACAGAAACGGCCGTTCGGTCTATGCAAGACAAATTATCCGATTCGATCAAGCAGCGGGCTACGTGAAGTAAGCGTTACTTCTGTCTGAATGGTCGGTCACATCACGAACTGAGCTGAGACCTACTACTTGTTCAAGTAGCGTTTTTTCGACACCGTCTTTCAGGGTAGCATCGACCATGCCGCAGCCCTGGCAACCACCTCCAAACTGCAACACCGCCACGCCTTCTTCAACGACTTCGACCAGACTCACTTCACCACCGTGGGCGGCCAAGGCTGGATTAACTTCGTTATACAATACGTAGTTGATGCGATCTTCGATCGGACTGTCATCATTAACGCGCGGCATTTTGGAATTCGGGGCTTTAATCGTGAGCTGGCCGCCCATCTTGTCCTGGTCGTAATCAACTACGGCATCTTCCAGAAAGTTCTCGCTGCGTTTTTCGAAAAACGCATCAAACTTCACAAAACCCACTTTAACATCGTCTTCACGAAGGTCTTCTTCACGACAATAGGCAATGCAGGTTTCAGCTCGCGGAGTACCTGGGTCATTAATAAATATTCGAATTCCCAGCACTTCGCCCTCTTGCTTTTCCAGCAAGCCCGCGAGGTAATCGATAGCGGGGTCAGTAATCGTGATCATATAAATCTCTCCATCAACCCATCATTCTAGCGGATAGTTCTATTGGATAGTACCAACGGTGTCCCCCAAAGCCTCTATTATTGCTAAAATACGGCATTGATTTATCACTGTGCGCCATTCTGGCGCGCAGACGCACTGCACATTATCTTATGACACATACAGATTCCGGTGAATTGATCCGGTCTTTACTTAAGCAACGCATACTTATTCTGGACGGCGCTCTGGGTACTATGATCCAGCGCTATGAGCTTGGCGAAGACGATTTTCGCGGGCAGCGTTTCAAAGAACTCACCGTGTTGCAAAAAGGCAATAATGATCTTTTGAGCCTGACCAAGCCAGATGTGATTACGCAGATCCATGAAGCCTATCTAGACGCTGGTGCGGACATTATTAACACCAACACGTTCACGTCCAACCAGGTATCACAGCAAGAGTATGGCCTGGAAGCAATTACCTATGAACTAAACCTTGAGTCGGCGAAACTCGCAAGAAAGGCGGCTGATGCAGCCAGCACGAACGATAAGCCGCGTTTTGTATGTGGCGCAGTAGGCCCTACCAGCCGCACGGCCGGTTTTTCTCAGGACGTAAGTGATCCGGGGGCTCGTAACGTCACCTTTGACGAACTCAGGGAAGACTACCAACTGTCTATAAAAGGGTTGATTGATGGTGGTGTAGACCTGTTATTAATTGAAACCATCACGGACACGCTAAACGCCAAGGCGGCTATTTTTGCCGCTGAAAATGCGTTTGCCGAATCTGGTAAACACCTGCCAATCATTATATCCGGCACCATCACAGACGCTAGCGGGCGCACCTTGTCTGGCCAAACACCGAAAGCATTCTGGCATTCAGTAGCACACGCCGAACCATTAGCCGTCGGGCTGAATTGCGCTCTGGGTGCCAAAGAGCTGCGCCCTCACCTGGCCGAAATATCTGCGTCGGCCGACACCTTCGTTAGCGCACATCCAAATGCCGGACTGCCAAATGAATTTGGCGAATACGACCAAACACCGGAAGAAATGGCTGATATTGTTACCGAGTTTGCGAAAAGCGGATTGGTGAATATTCTTGGCGGCTGCTGCGGCACAACACCGGCCCATATTCGATTGATCGCCGAGCAACTCGAGAAAATTCAACCCCGCCAGGTTCCGAAATTTCAGCCGGCATGCAGGCTTAGTGGGCTCGAACCGTTTGTGATTGATCAAGACTCTTTGTTCGTGAATGTTGGTGAGCGAACCAACGTCACCGGCTCGGCAAAATTTGCGCGCCTTATTCTTGAAGGTGACTACGCCACAGCCCTGGACGTGGCTGCAGAGCAGGTTCGCAATGGCGCACAAGTCATTGACGTGAATATGGATGAAGGCATGCTCGACTCTGAGCAAGCCATGGTGACCTTTTTAAACCTGATTGCCTCTGAACCAGAGATAAGCCGCGTGCCATTGATGATCGATTCATCAAAATGGAGTGTGATAGAAGCAGGTTTGAAATGCGCACAGGGTAAATGCGTGGTCAATTCAATCAGCCTGAAGGAAGGCGAAGAGGCGTTTCTAGAGCAAGCACGATTGTGCAAACGCTATGGTGCAGCCGTCATTGTAATGGCCTTCGATACCGATGGACAGGCCGATACCCTGCAGCGAAAAATTCAAATATGCGAGCGCTCTTATCGCATTCTCGTCGACAAGCTTGATTTTAATCCGGCCGACATTATTTTCGACCCGAATATTTTTGCGATCGCCACGGGTATAGATGAGCACAACCCCTATGCGGTGAATTTTATTGAGGCCTGCGCCTGGATTAAGAAAAATCTGCCACACGCTTTGATATCGGGCGGAGTAAGCAACGTATCGTTCTCTTTCCGTGGCAATAATCCGATCAGGGAAGCCATTCACGCGGTATTTCTGTATCACGCCATCCGCGAAGGCCTGACTATGGGCATTGTGAATGCAGGTCAACTGGCGATTTACGAAGATATACCTCAAGAGCTTCGTGAACGAGTAGAAGATGTGGTACTTAATCGTCGTGATGATGCAACGGAAAGACTGCTTGAAATCGCCAATGATTATTCAGGAACTGGTGCGCAACGCTCAGTCGAAGATTTGACTTGGCGCGAAGCAAACGCTGCAAAACGTCTTGAACATGCGCTGGTTAAAGGTGTCTCTCAGTACATCGAAGAAGACACTGAGGAAATGCGTCAGCAAGTAGACAAACCCATACAGGTGATTGAAGGTCCTTTGATGGATGGCATGAACGTGGTGGGAGATTTGTTTGGCGCGGGCAAAATGTTCCTTCCTCAGGTTGTAAAAAGCGCCAGAGTGATGAAACAAGCCGTTGCTTACCTATTGCCTTACATCGAGGAAGAAAAAGCAGCAAGCGGTATCGATTCAGCCAGTGATAGCAACGGCAAAATATTAATGGCCACCGTAAAAGGTGATGTTCATGACATCGGCAAGAATATTGTGGGTGTTGTTCTTCAATGCAATAACTACGAGGTGATCGACCTGGGCGTGATGGTGCCTTGTGAAAAAATTCTCGACGTAGCTGAAAAAGAACAAGTTGACATTATTGGCCTTAGTGGATTGATCACGCCTTCGCTGGATGAAATGGTGCATGTGGCCAGCGAAATGCAGCGGCTTGGAGTATCACTGCCCTTGTTAATTGGTGGTGCTACAACCTCTAAGGCGCATACGGCCGTAAAGATTGAGCCTAAGTACCAGAATAGTATTGCTAGCTATGTACCCGATGCGTCACGAAGCGTGTCTGTCGTGTCGCACCTTATGAACAATGAGATGAAACCGCAATTCGTCGATGAACGCAGGGAGGAGTACGCAGCGTTGCGGGTACGTAACGCCAATCGTAAGCAAAAAAGCAAACGCTTGAGTTATTCCAACGCTTTGGCACGTCGCTTTAAGCCTGATTGGAGCCGTTATACACCGCCTGCCCCCGACTTCCTCGGTACCCGTGTAATCGATGACATACCTATTGATGCACTTCTGGAAACCATCGACTGGACGCCGTTTTTTATCACCTGGGAGTTGGCCGGCAAGTATCCTAAGATTCTTAAGGATCCAGTAGTTGGTGAAGCGGCCACTAATTTGTTTGCCGACGCGCAAGCCATGCTGAAAGATATTATTGACAACAAACGCTTACAGGTGAAGGCCGTGCTAGGCTTCTGGCCAGCACAATCGCAGGATGATGATGTTACGCTCTATGCGAACAAGCAATGCGATTCACAAGTGGCCAAGCTGCATCACCTGCGCCAGCAAACCGATAAGGTGGATGGAAAACCGAATTACAGTCTTGCTGACTTCGTGGCACCCAAAGACTCTGGTCAGACTGATTACGTCGGTGCTTTTGTCGTCACTGCAGGACTTGGGTGTGACAAGATGGTGGCTGAATTTGAAGCTCAGTTGGACGACTACAATTCGATTCTTGTTAAAGCACTGGCAGACCGCCTGGCTGAGGCTTGCGCAGAGTATTTACACAAACGAGTACGGACCGAGTTTTGGTCGTATGCTGCCGATGAATCATTGAGCAATGACGAGTTAATCAAAGAAAAATATCAGGGCATAAGACCTGCACCAGGATACCCTGCCTGCCCCGATCACTCTGAAAAACGCACACTGTTCAACTTGCTTGAGGCCGAAAAGAACATTGGCGTTGAACTTACTGAACATTTCGCGATGACTCCGGCAGCCTCTGTATCCGGGTTTTACTATTCACACCCAGACGCACGATATTTTGCCATAGGCAAAGTGGATCGAGATCAGATAGAGAATCTTGCCGCACGAAAAGGAATGTCTACGGAGCAGCTTGAACGCTGGTTAAGGCCAAACTTGAGTTATGATACTTGAGTATTATCTTTGCGGAACGCGCAGAAACGCGAATAGAACATGACCGACGACATCGACCATAAGCAAGAGAAGGCCGAAAAGCTCAGTTTCTTTCAAGTGCTTGGCAGCGTGCTGGCAGGCGCTTTGGGCGTGCAAAGCAGCAAAAACAGGGAACGTGATTTCGCCCAGAACAGCTTTATGCCGTTCATAGTGGGCGGAGTCATTTTTACTGTTCTGTTTGTTGGCAGTATCGTGTTACTGGTTAAGGTGTTTTTAGCCGACTATTGACCAGCTACCCAAAACGTCATGGTAACAACAAACAAAATGATCAGCGCCACGGCAGCCATAGCATCTGCAGCGCTGTCGGCTGGATCTGGATCTTGATGAGGTTCTTGAGAGCCCATAAATTTATTCCTTTAGGTGGTCTTTAATAACATTGTCGCCGCCTGACTCAGCACAGCTGAGCACTAGCGAGTATTTTCATTCATCCAGTATAGCAACGCGCCACCGTGTTCATCCACAGGCATATTCCCTTTTGGCTTTAAGCTTATAACAATACGTGCTTAGCCATCTAATTAAACCACTGAATTTAATGGGCTTTTATCGCGGCATACGGTATTATTTGGCCGCCTTGGCTGCTCTACAGCGACCATGGAAACATCTCAAACCGCTTACTAAGATTTCCTCAGAATGTACGTTTACGACAACTACGATCACACCCTCGTTTCTGAACGCGTAGAGCAATATCGTGATCAAACCCAGCGCTATCTCGCTGGTGAAATCAGCGAGTCTGAATTCTTGCCCATTCGTTTACAGAACGGTTTGTACGTTCAGCGTCTTGCACCGATGCTTCGCATTGCGATCCCTTACGGCATGCTGTCTTCTAAGCAATTGCACACGCTGGCCGATATCAGCCGCAAATACGATAAAGGCTATGGTCATTTTAGTACGCGGCAAAACATGCAACTGAACTGGCCAAGACTGGAAGAAGTACCTGACATACTCGCCGAGCTTGCCACAGTCGAAATGCACGCTATACAAACCAGTGGCAACTGCATTCGCAACACCCCTACCGATCAGTTTGCTGGCGTGGCTGCAGATGAATTGGAAGACCCCAGGCCATATTGTGAATTGATTCGACAATGGTCCACACTGCATCCGGAATTTGCATTTTTACCACGCAAGTTCAAGATTGCAGTCTGCGCGTCTGAACAAGATCGAGCGGCTGTGCACGTTCACGATATTGGCCTGCGCTTGAAACACAATGACTCAGGTGAGACGGGTTTCGAGGTCTTAGTCGGTGGCGGTCTGGGCAGAACGCCCGTGATTGGGTCCACTATCTGTGAATTTCTTCCACGCAAGCATTTGTTGTCTTACCTTGATAGCGTATTACGCGTGTATAACCAACTTGGTCGGCGTGATAATAAGTATAAGGCGCGTATAAAAATTTTAGTCCGTGCACTGGGCGTAGATACTTTCAGAGAAAAAGTGGAACGGGAATTTGCGCCACTGAAAGACGGTGACATGACAGTGCCCGACAGTGAGTTCGAGCGCATGAAAACTTTCTTTAGCTCACCCGCCTATGAGAATCTTGACGCCGAAGAATCCGCCCAGCTGCTGGATCGACAAGCGAGTGAGAACAAAGCGTTCAGCAATTGGCTACGTCGCAATATTCAGCCGCATAAACAGCCAGGTTATGCTGGTGTAACCTTGTCATTGAAACCAACTGGCATCGCGCCGGGCGATGCCACAGATTCACAAATGCATGCCGTGGCCGAGCTCGCCGATAAATATTCTTTCGCCGAACTTCGGGTAAGCCACGAGCAAAACTTGATTCTCGCAGATGTACGCCAAAGCGATTTGTTTGAACTTTGGGAAGCCGTGCGCGCCATTGGCTTGGCCACACCGAACATTGGTCTAATGACCGATATGATTTGCTGCCCGGGCGGCGATTTTTGTTCGCTCGCCAACGCCAAGTCTATTCCTATCGCTGAATCGATCCAGCGTCAGTTTGATGATCTCGATTACTTGCACGACATAGGCGAGCTGGATCTAAATATTTCAGGCTGCATGAACGCCTGCGGTCATCATCATGTTGGCCACATTGGCATACTGGGTGTGGACAAAAAGGGCAAAGAGTTTTATCAGGTGCAATTGGGGGGAAGTGCTGATAGCAATGCGTCACTGGGCAATGTGCTCGGACCGTCATTTTCTCAAGAACAACTGCCTAAGGTAATAGAGACCGTTATCGATACGTACGTTGATCTACGCAACGAAGAAGAGCTGTTCATTGATACATATCGACGGGTAGGTCTTGCGCCATTCAAGGAGCGTGTTTATGCCTGAGGGCTATCAATCCGTACTGATTAAAGACGATCAAGTACAAGAATCCGACTCGTGGATTTTTCTCGACAAGGACGCGACGGATTACCCTTCCAGCGGTGCGGTAGTCGTTCCCTTGTCACTGTGGGTTGATCAACGCACGGCCTTGCTAGCGCGCGGAAATTGTGCGGTTTGGCTAGACAGCGAACAAGAACCTGAGCCCTTGGCAGAAGATTTGGAACAGCTGTCAATGATTGCCATCAACTTCCCGGTGTTTTCCGATGGCCGAGCGTATAGCTACGCCCGTAGACTTCGCCAACTTGGCTACCAGGGCGAGGTACGAGCCATTGGTGATGTTTTACCGGATCAATTGCATTACATGACACGATGTGGATTTAACGCATTCGAGCTTCGTGGTGACAAGAATTCTGAGGCTGCTTTTCTACAAAAATCATCTATCACTGTCGCCTATCAAGCGGCACACGATCAATCCAAACCATTGTTCGCTCGTCGCGAGCAATAGATTAAGATTGCCGCTTGGAACAAGAAACTCTCACTTACTCGTTCTTTCTAATCTTTACCGGCGCGGCTCTATTGGCAACGCTGGCTCTGGCAACGCGACAGCCAATCATCATTGCCTACATTGTTCTAGGCGCGTTATTGGGGCCCTACGGTTTCCAACTTATTAACGATGTTAATCTAATAGCGGAAGTATCCAAGATAGGTATCGTGTTCTTGCTGTTCCTGCTTGGCTTGGACATGCAACCACAAAGCTTGCTGCACATTCTGCGTAAGGCAACCCTGGTCGCAATTATCAGCTGCGGCATATTTGCCTTAGCTGGTTTTGCGGTTGCAATAAGTTTTGGTTTTTCAGCAATGGAGAGCGCGATTATTGGTGCCGCGATGATGTTTTCCAGCACAATAATTGGCATCAAGCTGCTGCCTACGACGGTGCTGCATCATAAACCGGTTGGTGAGATGATGATTGGCCTATTGTTATTGCAAGATTTGCTAGCCATTACCGTGCTCATTGTTCTGTTAAGTGGCGAGTCCGGCGAATTGGATTACTACGCCTTAGGTAAAGCAGCAACGGCCACTCCCCTATTGGTTGGGGTTGCGTATGCTTTTGTGAAGTACGCGCTGCTGCCAATTATCAAACGCTTTGACCGCATTCATGAATTTATTTTTCTAATCGCTTTGGGCTGGTGTTTAGGCATGGCTGAGCTTGCCAAGCTAGTTGGCTTGTCACATGAAATTGGTGCTTTTGTTGGTGGCGTATCATTGGCGACCAGTCCGATAGCGCTCTATATAGCTGACCAATTACGACCACTACGGGATTTTTTCCTGATACTGTTTTTCTTTAGCCTTGGCGCCGGTTTCAATTTAGGAATGCTAGCGGAAGTGGCCGTTCCAGCACTTGTGTTAGGTGCGTTGATGCTAGGTCTCAAACCCTTGGTGTTTCGGATTCTGTTAGGCCAGCTAAGCGAGAAAAAGTCTCTGTCTTGGGATGTGGGCTTAAGGCTGGGTCAGAACAGCGAGTTTTCTCTGCTTATTGCACAGGTGGCTATCACGGCATCTTTAATAGGGTCTGAAGCCTCTCACCTTATTCAGGCTACCGCTATCTATACTTTCGTAGTGTCGTCATACATTGTGATCTTCAATGTGCCTAATCCGATCGCAGTTTCCGATCGACTACGCAGGGACTAATTCAGCGCCGCGTCAAACTGCAAGGAAAACGACACCGGCACGGCCTGACTGATCGCCGCCAGCCCCGCAAGTTCACGCAGTTTATCCACGCCAGCGGTCATATCGAAACCAGCTGTATTAACAATGGCTGGCGATATTGATTGAATCACCAAACCACCTTCAACATGGCGCGTAATGCTGACTTTGCTGCTTAAGGTCTGCGTTTTGCCGTGTAGGTCCACGGTAAACCCAATATCCCGGATCATCTGCTGCCCGACTCTCAGGGCCTTAGTCTGGTGGTCTGATAGCTCGACAGAAATATTGGCCGTCGCAAACTGCGCAATCTTGAACAAATGCTCACGCATTCGCTCGTTTCGAATTGGAATACCGGTTTCCACCGACGCAAGATTCACTTGCACTTGAGCACGCTCGCCTTCGGATACAAAACCAGACAAGCTATGAAACCGATGTGTTTCTGCAATCAAGCTGTTCTTTACGCTAATGAACTGCAAGTAGCTTTGCTCATTATTCAATACATGTGAACCAGCGCTACCGGAAGCACCAATAAGGTTATTGCTACAAGCCGATAGCGCGAGCAATGAAATGATGGCGAGTATCAAATTACGCATAACATGAGCTCAAAGAGTGGAAGTAAGATTAGAGGCTACAGTAAACGCCTAAAAAGAAAAACCCCGGCGCAGGCCAGGGTTTATCAGATCAGGGCTTTTTGGCAAATGCTTACAATGCTTCCGCCAGCTCTGGCAGCGCTTGAAACAAGTCTGCGACCAAGCCGTAATCAGCCACCTGAAAGATAGGTGCATCTTCGTCTTTATTGATGGCAACGATCACTTTGCTGTCTTTCATACCGGCAAGATGCTGGATAGCACCGGAAATGCCAACGGCAATATATAGGTCAGGGGCAACAATCTTGCCCGTCTGCCCTACTTGCATGTCATTGGGTACGAAACCCGCGTCCACAGCTGCTCTGGAAGCGCCCATGGCCGCGCCCAACTTATCGGCAACCGCTTCAATCAACTTGAAGTTGTCACCGTTTTGCATGCCGCGACCACCAGAAACAACAATCTTCGCTGAGGTTAGCTCAGGTCGGTCAGATACAGCGACTTCTTCACCAATGAACGTGGATACACCGGCATCGTGCACGGCATCAACACTTTCTACAGCGGCTGAGCCGCCTTCAGCGGCAACACCGTCAAAGCCAGTGGTACGAACCGTGACAACTTTAATCGCGTCTTCGGACTGTTCAGTGGCAATGATATTACCTGCATAGATCGGTCGCTCAAACGTGTCAGCACTGATTACAGCAGTGATATCAGAAATCTGCGCAACATCTAGCAAGGCGGCTACACGAGGCAAAGTGTTTTTGCCATTAGTGGTTGCCGGAGCAAGTATGTGCGAGTAGTTCTTACCAAGGTCTGCAATCAGCAGTGCCATATTTTCCGCAAGCTGGTGCTCATACGCTGCATTGTCAGCGCTCAGTACCTTGCTAACGCCAGCAACTTTAGCCGCTTCATCGGCGACAGCGGAACAATCCTTACCTGCAACCAGTACCTCAACGTCACCACCAATCTCAGCTGCTGCTGCAACCGTATTCAGCGTGGCCGCTTTGAGACTGGCATTATCGTGTTCTGCAATAACTAATATACTCATCAGATAACCTTCGCCTCGTTCTTCAATTTATCAACCAGTTCTGCAACGCTTTCAACTTTGATGCCTGCCTGGCGCTCCGGTGGTGGAACAACCTTCACCAATTTAACGGTAGGCGTCACGTTAACACCAAGCTCGTCTGGAGTTTTTACATCCAACGGCTTCTTCTTTGCTTTCATGATATTCGGTAACGACGCGTAGCGCGGCTCATTGAGGCGAAGGTCACTGGTTACCACGGCTGGCAGGCTCAAACTAATCGTCTGCAAACCGCCGTCTACTTCTCTGGTTACTTGGGCTTTACCGTCTTCAATCTTTAGCTCTGAGGCAAACGTGCCCTGCCCCATGTTGCCAAGTGCAGCCAGCATTTGGCCAGTCTGATTGTTATCACCGTCGATGCTTTGCTTGCCCAATATAATAATTTGAGCGTCTTCTTCCTTGGCGATTGCATTCAGTATCTTTGCTACACCAAGAGGTTGAATATCTTCTTCAGTTTCAACCAGAATGCCTCGGTCGATACCCAGCGCAAGTGCCGTGCGAATTTGCTCTTGAGCGGTCTTGGGACCAACAGACACGGCGATAATCTCGCTAGCTGTGCCCGCTTCTTTCAGACGCACAGCCTCTTCAACAGCGATTTCACAGAATGGGTTAATGGACATCTTTACGTTGTTCAGGTCAGGACCACTGCCATCACCCTTGGGACGCACTTTTACGTTGTAATCAGCAACGCGTTTAACTGCTACTAATACTTTCATGTATATCTCGTTTTAGCCTGGAATTGATTTCTAAGTCCACCAGTCAGGTGGCCAAAAAACCGCGCTGTATGTTGAAGCTAAAGGTAGTACAGGTCAAGAGTACTCACGCCTATATTTTACCGCTTCTCGACAAGCGGAATCTATAAAACCTTTGGTATCAGATAGATAGGCCGCTTATAAGCTTGTGCATGGAAATCATCGATCTGTATAATACCGCCGCCTGTAAACCCCTGTGGAGAACACCTTGGAAAGAGAAGCGATGGAATTTGACGTGGTCGTCGTTGGCGCGGGTCCTGCGGGGCTAGCCACGGCGTGCAAACTGGCCACCATGGCTCAGGAAGCCGAGCAAGAGATCACTATTTGTGTGGTTGAAAAAGGCTCTGAAGTGGGCGCGCACATCCTTTCGGGTGCGGTAATGGACCCGAAGGCCATGAATGAGCTGTTTCCAGACTGGAAAGAGCGCGGCGCCCCTCTTAACACTGAGGTAACTAAAGACCGTGTTCTGTTCAACCTGAATCAAACCACCTCAATTCCGGTGCCTACTATTTTTGCCCCGGGCATGGCTAATCATGGTAATTACGTGATCAGCCTGGGTAATGTCTGCCGATGGCTGGCCGAGCAAGCCGAAGCCATGGCTGTAGAAGTCTACCCTGGCTTTGCAGCCGCCGAGGTGCTGTACCATGAAGACGGCAGCGTAAAAGGCATTGCAACCGGTGACATGGGCGTCAGCGAGTCTGGTGAACAAAAAGACAGCTATATGCTGGGTATGGAACTGCACGCAAAGTACACAGTGTTTGCTGAAGGCTGCCGTGGACATCTTGGCAAACAGATTATCAGTAAGTTCAATCTCGACGATGGTAAAGAGCCGCAACACTACGGCATAGGCTTCAAAGAGCTTTGGGAGATCGACCCGGCCAAACATCAAGCCGGCCTGGTAATGCATACCATGGGCTGGCCATGCGCCAAGAAAACGGTATCAGGTAGCTACCTATACCACACAGAAGACAACCAGGTAGCACTTGGCTATGTTGTTCCGCTCAGCTACGAAAACCCACATTTGTCGCCGTTCGACGAGTTTCAGCAATGGAAGCAACAAGCTGAGGTAAAGGCCTACCTGGAAGGTGGCAAGCGATTAACCTACGGCGCGAGAGCGCTTATCAAAGGTGGTCCTCAGTCACGCCCCAAAATGAGCTTCCCAGGCGGCTTATTGATTGGTGATGACGCAGGCACTCTTAATTTCGCACGCATCAAGGGCACTCACACCGCTATGAAGTCCGGCATGCTGGCTGCCGAAACGCTGTTCGAAGCGCTAACCGGCGGTGCTGAAGGACACACCGAGCTGGATAACTACGGCGATCGTTTCCGGAAATCCTGGCTGCATGACGAACTGCAAAAATGGCGTAACTTCGGACCGATGATTCACAAGTTTGGTGCCATCATTGGCGGCGGGCTTTCGTTTATCGATCAAGGTCTTCTGCAAGGCAAACTGCCGTTCACCTTAAGTGATAAAACGCCAGACCATGCAACACTGAAGCCAGCGGCTACTATGCCGAAAATAGAGTACCCAAAGCCAGACGGTGTGCTGAGCTTCGACAAACTGTCTTCGGTGTTTTTATCGAATACCAATCATGAGGAAGACCAGCCTTGTCACCTGACACTAAAAGATGCGACGGTGCCGATTGCAAAAAATCTTCCAATGTACGACGAACCCGCGCAGCGCTACTGCCCTGCTGGCGTTTACGAAGTGGTTGAGAAAGAAGGCGAACAGCTGTTCCAGATAAATGGCCAGAACTGTGTGCATTGCAAAACATGCGACATTAAAGATCCTAGCCAGAACATTATTTGGGTAACGCCAGAAGGTGGTGGTGGGCCGAATTATCCGAATATGTGATGTGAACTGAATAGCGCTTACACAATCATGCAGCCCGGCTATGAAGCGAGTGCAGGCTAGAAGGACACGCCGTAAACCCATCCATGGGGGCTTGTGTTCGGGGTCCCTCCCTCACACAGTCCATCTAGCCTGCACTCACTCCATAGCCTCAGTGCCACAGATTACACTTGGCTAGCTTTAGGGATCTATAGTTCGCGGATTAGCACTGAGGTGTTGAATCGAGCATCGGTTATCGAGACTGTTTGAGACAGGATGTCGAAAATCAAGCCCCCATGGATGGGTTTACGGCGTGTCTCGCTAACCGATGCTCGGTTCAACACCGGTCTCTAAAAAGAGCAACTGGCGCTCACAACGCTCCCAGCGTGAACTCCGAGTTTCCAGATTTCAGTGCCAGGTAAGCATGCTCGCCATCCATCCTTTGCTCGCCCCACTCCACCCATTCATAGTAAACACTGCGGTTAACCTTCGCCCAGAGCCCACGTCGAACATAAACGTAAGGAATATCCGCCCGCAGCTCCAAGCAATGTTCCTCTCCAAGCTGGAGTGAATCATCCATGTTTGTGCGAACCGCGATATGCGACTGCGATTCCTCGTCTGTAAATCGCGTTGACTCAACAATCATCAACGGCGCATCAGCAACAATGATCTTTAGCTTCTCAACTGGAGTAACCAGGTAATACTCCTGATCTTCCTCCAAGCGAAGAATAGACGCAAACAGCTTACGCAACTCCTTACGCACAATTTCCGAGCCCTCATGCCACCAACTGCCATCTGAGCGTATTTCAATGTCAATTGATGCTGTTCGATCCGGATGCCATTTTTCTATGGGGGGCAGATCGCGATACTCGACGCTTGAAATCGTATCAAACAGCGATTGAAGCTCACTCATAACAGATCTATGCGGGCTGCTCGATCAAGCGCACATTAATAACGCCTTCAATTTCGCGAATTTTTTCCAACAAAGAATCGCCAGGTTGATCAGCGACATCAATCAAGGTGTATGCCACATCGTCACGACTCTTGTTTAGCATATCAATAACGTTAATGTCGTGGTCTGAAATGATGGAGAGAATGCTGCCCAACATTTTTGGCACATTTCTATTGCTGATTGCCAGTCGGTAACCATCACTGGGCTCCAGCGCAAGTGCAGGGAAATTCACCGAGTTCTTGATATTGCCGTATTCAAGAAAATCACGTATTTGCATAGCGGCCATAACAGCGCAGTTCTCCTCCGCTTCCAGCGTGCTAGCGCCGATATGCGGCATCAAGATGGCCTTGGGTTCGCGAATTAACTCCGGCGAAGGGAAATCAGTAATATAGTGCCCCAGGTTATTATCTCTCAGCGCTTGCGCCACCGCCTGAGTATCGACGACTTCTGAGCGCGCAAAGTTCATAAGTCTTGCAGTCGGCTTAAAGTGCTTTAACAATTCTGCATTGATCAAGCCACGCGTACTATCAAGCACGGGCAAATGCAGACTAATAAAATCCGCTTTCGCGACCAGTGAAGGCAGATTTTCCATGCTTTGAACGTCGCTAGGTAAACGCCATGCTGCCGCCACTGAAATAGCTGGGTCGTAACCCATAACTTTCATGCCTAACATCAGACCAACTTCAGCAACCAGGGAGCCGATCGCGCCCAAACCTACAACACCTAAGGTTTTTCCGACCAGCTCTTCACCTTTAAAGCGTTTCTTCTCCTTTTCCAAAAGCACGTTAAGCTCTCGCTCATCAGCGATATCTTTCAAAGTACGAACATACTCCATACCACCGGCAATATCCCGAGAGCCAAGCAGCAAGCCCGCCAAAACCAATTCTTTAACGGCGTTGGCGTTCGCACCAGGCGTATTGAAAACCACGATACCGCGATCAGTACAGGGTGGTAAGGGGATGTTATTAACCCCTGCTCCAGCACGGGCTATCGCTTTAACTTCCGGAGTGATCTCAGCCTCACTCAGTTTATGGCTGCGCAGCACAATGGCATCTGGATTACCAATCTCGCTGGCAACTTCGTATTGAGAGCGTGGGAACTGTTCAAGGCCTTTTACCGCAATGGCATTGAGGGTCAGAATTTTGTGCAAGATGATCTCCGTTTAACACTGCGTGAGAGGTTGCCTGCTGGCCCCTCAGAAAGCGCCGAAGTTTATCAGAATGCGCCGCATAATTCTCTTCAAGCGACGGACCAAACGTCTTAAATCAGCGAAAAGTCAGGGATTTTTCTGTAAAAGACCGCAATGGAACAGCCGAGAAGGTTTTTATTCTCAGCAATTGTTGTGGTGCAGCTATTGCTGCCGCGTGCTCATTGCCAACATCAAACAATTCGAAATACCACTGAGAGGTATCTAGTTCCAACGACGGCAACGCTGTAAAGGTGATGGGCCGCGAATCGAGATGAAACGAAAAGTCACCCAAAGGAATCGCAAGCCCTTTTCCTTTGGCTTTGATGTAGCTTTCTTTCAGGGACCAGTAGTCAAAAAAACGAAAATGCTGAAGTTCTTCATTGTTCGAAAGCAATTGAGCAACTTCACTTTTCGAAAAAAAACGATGCGCTATGTCTGGTGCTCTTACGTTATCGCGGCGTCTCTCTACGTCACAACCTATCTCACAGTCTGAAGAAACTGCAATTGCGGCGTAACCTTCGGTATGTGACAAACTGAATTGCAGGTGCTCAAACCCTTCATTGACCACATATGGCTTGCCATGCTCATTCTTTCGGAAACGCCACTCTGAGGGCTGTAAGTGAGCGTACTGGCTGAGCACATAACGAACCAAAGCGTGGCTCACTCTGAACATTAATGCATGACGCTCAAACTTAAAACGATCGCGGCGTTGCTGCTCGTTCGCATCCAACACAGCATCAAGCTGACCTAAATAACAGGAATCATCAGTGGGTAAATTTTCTGGCCGACACGACCAAAAATGCGCTTCCTTGGCAGGCAGGGAAAGCATTGTTTAAGGCTCTCAATAGCTAAGGAATATTGACGTCCGCTGCAGCGCGCACTGCTTTGAAATAGTCATCGAATGCGCGATTACCCGACATTTGAGCGATGCTCTGCTGTAAAGCCTGGCGTTGGCGGCTCGGTATTCGCTTAGTATTGCCAGGCTGAACATTGCTGACTTCAACTACTGCATTGTCGCCATTGGCCAGCTCTGCAATCACCAAGGCACGCCCATTACTAAATTCTTCAGCAGTGAACGTCGCCTCAGTAATTGGACGGTCCAGCGACAGAGAGTTTCGTTCGGCTTCAAGTTCTACCTGCCAGTCCACACCAAGCGATTTAGCGGTGTCTTCTACAGAACCGCCCAACTGCAGCTGATCCAGAATCGCCTGTGCTTTTTCGCCGGTCGCCTTTCGGAGGCTATCGGCTAACAAATTCGAGCGAATCGAATCACTCACTTCTATCAGCGGCCGAGGAGTTGCCGTTCTAAACTCCTTCAAGCGAATGATAACGACTGACTCTTCACCCAGCTCAATAGCTTCGCTGTTTTGTCCAGCCGATAAAAACTCATCACTGAACGCCAGGTTACGTACTGCCGACTGAGAGGCAACGCCACTGCCAGCATTGCGGTCAAAGAACTCGGTAAGCTGCAAGGGTATTTCAAACTCTTCCGCTGCCAAACTCAAATCATCTGCGCCAAAGGTTGCATCTTCCAGTTCTTCGATACGGGCGATGTAATCAGGCGTCGCAGTGGCTGCTTTCAAATCATTTTCAATTCGCTCACGGCGTGCCTCGTAAGCTGGAAACTCAGTCGTGGTTTCTTCAATTAGTTTTATCAGGTGAAG
The DNA here is from genome assembly GCA_045105115.1 of Pseudomonadales bacterium. Classification (GTDB taxonomy): domain Bacteria; phylum Pseudomonadota; class Gammaproteobacteria; order Pseudomonadales; family JAUIET01; genus JAUIET01. The sequence continues at coordinate 51,350 of JBGCDE010000103.1, forward strand.
ACCGGATTCAGTTTCAACCACTTGGCTGACATCGCCTGCCGTCATAGCCTCCAGTGCTTCATCGAACTCAGGAAACAAACCAACACCAACCAAGCCCAACATTCCACCCGCGTCAGCACTACCACCGTCATCGGAATATTCACCTGCAAGATCGGCGAAATCTGCACCGGCGGTCAATTTGGCTTGCACTTCCGCTATCCTGGATTCCGCTGCAGAGCGGTTATCCTGGTCCTCTATAGCCACCAGTATGTGAGCAATTGATCGCTCTTGCTCTGGCTCATAGGCGGATTTCTCGCGCTCGTATACCTCACGCACGTCCGCTTCGCTTACATCAGCGTAAAAGTCGCTGAGACTCAATTGCAAGTATTCCAGCTGCACTTGATCGGGCCGCATAAAACGCTGCTGGTTAGCGTCGTAGTACGCTTTTATTGCAGCGTCATCAACCTCGCTTATGTCAGCTTCGGCTACAGCGGGCACCCGAATAAACCGAACATCCCGTCGTTGATCGGTTACTTTGGCAGTTACGCCTACATCGGCCATTGTTGCGAAATCAGATTGCGCTAAACCGCTGACCAGATGATTGGCCGTAATTTGAGTTCGCAGTTGATCACGATGGCCCGATGGCAACAAACCATTAGAACGCAACAAACCCTCATAGCGAAGCTTGGAAAACTGACCGTTTTCCTGAAATTCTGGTGATTCTACGATCTGTTGGTCAAGCAACGCATCTGAGGCCACTATGCCGAGATCATCTGCTTTGATTTTGAATAATTCACGTTGTACAAGAGATTCTAAAACCTGCGGCTTCAGCATCGCGTCGTTGATCATATTCGGATCGTATGACTCGCCGAGCTGGGCCTGAAGTTGGCGTTTGCGGGTATCAATTCCGTACAACAGTTCTCTTTCGGATATTTCAGTACCATTGACTTCGGCCACATTCTTGTCGCCGCCGCCCTGGAAGAAAGAATCAATGCCGAAGAAAACAAAGGGCACAATCATCAAGGCAACAATACCTTTCGCAATTGCACTTTGTGAGTTATCGCGAATGCGTTGTAGCATGAGCGCCGGCCCCTTGTTCTTCGGTCAGTTGTTGTGAGTCTAAGCGAGGCTTAGTTCAGTGCGTCTTTCAATGCTTTACCGGCTTTGAAGGAAGGCACCTTAGCCGCTGGTATTTGCATCGCTTCGCCGGTCTGCGGATTACGACCTGTTCTTGCTGCACGATCTTTAGCCTGGAAAGTTCCAAAACCTACCAATGCAACTGAGTCGCCGTTCTGCAGAGCGCCTGTGATGGCATCCAATGTGGCTTCCAATGTGCGAGCCGCACTTGCCTTGGAAAGATCCGCTGATTCGGCAATTGCATCAATTAATTCAGTTTTGTTCACGAAGTACCCCTTAATGGTTCAATAATTTAACAGTTCGACCCAAAAATCGACGCGCGAGTGTATACAAGCGGTTGAACTCGGGTCAAGTACAGTGTGTGATCAGTGTGCTTTTGGCCTCACTTTTCCACGTCTTTCGCCTTCAACCGAGGTTTTCTTTTCGGTTGCCGGATAAAAATCTTCATCAGACAAAGGTTCTGGCATATGTTCCAGAGCCAGTTCCAGCACCTGATCAATCCACTTCACCGGTCGAATTTCAAGATCTTGCTTGATATTCTCTGGTATTTCTTTTAGATCACGCTCATTTTCTTCAGGAATAACGACGCAGCGAATGCCGCCACGATGAGCTGCCAGCAGCTTTTCTTTCAAGCCACCAATCTTCAACACCTGGCCACGCAGGGTAATTTCACCCGTCATCGCGATATCTGATCGAACCGGAATATTCGTCAACGCAGATACCAAGGCGGTACACATACCAATACCTGCGCTCGGCCCATCTTTCGGCGTTGCGCCTTCAGGTACGTGGACATGAATATCAAATTTCTCATGGAAGTCTGACTTAATTCCTAACACCTGAGCCCTGCTGCGAACAACGGTCGTGGCCGCCTGAATAGACTCTAACATCACATCGCCAAGCGAACCGGTTTTTACCTGTACGCCCTTGCCTGCCACACAAGCAGCTTCGATGGTAAGCAGTTCGCCACCAACCTGAGTCCAGGCAAGACCTGTTACCTGACCAACCTTATTTAACTTTTCCGCAACACCGTAGCTGAACTTATGTACACCACAATAATCTTCAAGACTGTCACTGTTGACATTGATCGGCGTTTTACTCTCGTCAATCGTAAGCTCTTTGACAACCTTACGACAGACTTTCGCGATTTCACGCTCAAGTCCGCGAACCCCAGCTTCGCGCGTGTAGTAACGAATCAAATCTACGACCGCAGATTCATCTATATTAATTTCAGCCTTCTTCAAGCCGTTCTGACGAACCTGTTTCGGTTCAAGATAACGATGCGCGATATTGAGCTTTTCGTCTTCGGTGTAACCCGGCAAACGGATAACTTCCATGCGATCCAGTAATGGCGCCGGAATGTTCATCGAGTTAGACGTACAGATGAACATTACATCTGACAGGTCGTAGTCCACTTCCAAATAATGATCGTTAAAACTGTGGTTTTGCTCTGGATCTAACACTTCAAGCAAAGCGGACGCGGGATCGCCGCGATGATCCATGCCCATTTTGTCAATTTCATCCAACAAAAATAGCGGGTTTCTGACACCGGCTTTAGACATTTTTTGCAGCACTTTACCAGGCAGAGATCCAATGTAGGTCCGACGGTGCCCACGTATTTCAGCTTCGTCACGCACGCCACCCAATGCCATTCTCACGAACTTTCTGTTGGTTGCCCGCGCGATTGACTCTCCCAACGAGGTTTTACCTACACCTGGGGGACCGACCAGGCACAAAACGGGCCCTTTCAACTTCTTCACTCGCTTTTGAACGGCCAGGTATTCGAGAATGCGATCTTTAACTTCTTCCAGTCCGTAATGATCTTCATCCAGAATATTTTCGGCACGCTTTAAATCCAACTGCACACGGCTGCGCTTTTTCCAGGGAATGTTTACCATCCAATCGATGTAGCTTCTAACAACAGACGCTTCCGCCGACATGGGTGACATCATTTTTAATTTGGCTAACTCTGCATCCGTTTTTTCCCGTGCCTCTTTTGACATTCCGGAATCTTCAACGCGCTGCTGTAAGGCGTCAACTTCGTTAGGGACTTCATCCATGTCGCCAATTTCTTTTTGATTGGCTTTCATTTGCTCATTCAAATAGTACTCACGCTGACTTTTCTCCATCTGCTTCTTGACTCGACCACGCACCCGTTTTTCTACGTGTATCAAGTCCAGCTCAGATTCCATCAATCCAAGCAGTTGTTCAATACGCAACTCTATATTCGCTACTTCTAACAACTCTTGCTTTTGATCAACGGTTAGCGCCATGTGCGATGCAACCGTGTCAGATAATCGCCCAGGGTCATCGATACCGGTCAGCGACGACAACACCTCTTTAGGCACCTTTTTGGTCAACTTTACGTACTGCTCAAAGTCTTTTTGCAGGGTGGCAACATAGGCCTCTGCTTCAGCCTTCTCCACTTTGCCCTCGTCAAGCTCCACTGCGCGAGCCTGAAAATAGACGCCATCGCCGTCGATACTGTCTATTGCACAACGGTTGATACCTTCAACTAAGACCTTAACCGTTCCATCCGGTAGCTTGAGCAGCTGTAAAATATTTGCAACGGTGCCTATTTCATAGAGGTCCTCGACGATTGGGTCATCCAACCCTGCATCGCGTTGTGCGACCAGCAAAATGTGCTTGTCGTTCGCCATCGCGGCCTCGAGCGCCTCAATCGATTTTTCTCGGCCCACAAACAGCGGTATCACCATGTGCGGGTAAACCACAACATCGCGAAGTGGTAGTAGGGGCAGGTCAATAATTGTTTCTGAATCAGACATATACGACGAAAGATGACGAACGGTAGAAGTCGTCAATATACAGGATGCAACGCCGCAATGCTTGTGAAAAAGGCGCTAAAAAACCCGGCTGAAACCGGGTTTTTGGTGTGTCACATGAGTAGGCGTGTTGCCCGCCTCACAAAATTATTCCTTGGGGCCAGCCTTGCCATTTTGCGCGGTTTTCGGCGCAGCTTGCGCGTCGTCATCCTCGGCCTTGCTAGGCTCGGCTTCATACACCAATAGAGGTTCTGAATCACCCGTGATAACAGACCCGTCGATGACTACCTTGCTAACATTGTCTTGCGACGGAATGTTGTACATAGTGTCCAAGAGAACGGATTCAAGAATTGAGCGCAAACCTCTAGCACCGGTTTTTCGCTGCATCGCCTTTTCAGCAATCGCGCTCAAGCCGTCTTCGCGGAAGTCAACTTCAACGTTTTCCATCTCGAACAGCTTACTATATTGTTTTGTAAGCGAATTACGAGGTTCGGTAAGAATTCGCACCAAGGCCTCTGCATCAAGCTCTTCCAATGTGGCGATGACAGGCAGTCGGCCAACAAACTCTGGGATCAATCCGTAGCGAACTAAATCTTCTGGCTCAAGGTCTTTCAGCACAGTGCCGAAACTCTTGGCATCTTTGCTTTTAACCTCGGCGTTAAATCCGATGCCACTTTTCTCTGAGCGATCACGAATAACCTTATCCAGGCCGGCAAAAGCACCACCGCAGATAAATAGAATATTCGACGTATCCACTTGCAAGAATTCTTGCTGCGGATGCTTACGCCCACCTTGCGGTGGCACCGAGGCAACAGTGCCTTCAATAAGCTTCAAAAGTGCCTGCTGTACACCCTCTCCAGATACGTCTCGGGTAATCGAAGGGTTGTCTGACTTACGTGAGATTTTGTCAATTTCGTCAATATAAACAATGCCCATCTGAGCCTTGTCTACGTCATAGTCGCATTTCTGCAGCAGCTTCTGAATAATATTTTCAACGTCTTCACCCACGTAACCTGCTTCGGTCAGTGTGGTGGCATCAGCAATCGTAAATGGCACATCAAGCAAACGAGCCAAGGTTTCAGCCAGCAGCGTCTTACCACTGCCGGTGGGTCCGACCAGCAAAATATTACTCTTGCCTAATTCGACTTCGTCTTTCTTCGCATCACCATGCTTAAGTCGTTTGTAATGGTTGTAGACCGCAACAGCCAATACTTTCTTGGCCCGTGCCTGACCAATCACATACTCATCCAGAATCACATTGATTTCATGTGGGGTTGGCAACTTATCTTGCTGAGCATCGCTGCTGCCTTCCTGAACCTCTTCACGAATGATGTCATTGCACAGATCAACACACTCGTCACAGATAAAGACCGATGGCCCGGCGATTAGTTTACGAACCTCATGCTGACTTTTGCCACAGAATGAGCAATAAAGCAGTTTGCCTGAGTCGTCGTTGTTGCCTGTGTTGTCTTCTGCCATTTAATCAATTACCTGTTGGTTTTTAGGCTCTGTGTCGAACCTTGTTGCCATTTACGCGCGAAGTACTTGCCAAGTGCTAAAGATGCGACCTTTTGGGTCGCTTTTCAAGCCCCTAATGGACAAAGCGATGGGTTTTTTGCGCCATCGGTCGACTTATCAACCTTCGCTGGTAGACTCGCGCTTCTCCAACACTGAATCGACCAATCCGTACTCAGCTGATTGGGCGGCATTCATGAAATTGTCTCGTTCGGTATCACGCTCGATCGTTTCAATATCCTGGCCGGTATGATCGGCCATCAGTTCATTCAAACGGCGTCTGAGCACCAGAATTTCTTTGGCGTGAATGTCAATATCGGTCGCCTGGCCTTGGACACCGCTGCTTGGCTGGTGGATCATTACTCGGGAATTTGGCAGACAGTAACGTTTGCCTTTTGCGCCGCCGCTCAATAGGAATGCTCCCATGCTAGCGGCCAGCCCCATACAGGTCGTGCTGACGTCACTGCGAATGAATTGCATAGTGTCGTATATCGCCAAACCGGCCGAAACCGACCCGCCCGGCGAGTTGATATACATATTTATGTCTTTTTCGGGGTTTTCAGATTCCAGAAACAACAGCTGGGCCACAATCAAATTGGCCATGTTGTCCTCAACCGGGCCAACCACAAAAATCAGCCGTTCTTTTAACAGTCTGGAATAGATGTCGTAAGATCGTTCGCCACGCGCCGATTGCTCGACGACCATTGGCACAAGGCCCAAATTGTTCACTTGGTGATCGGAAATATGTCTAGTCATCAATGGCTCACTGGCAATATGGAAAGAACTGCGTGTCGGTCAGAGTAACTCCGTGATCCCGCTACGCCCCATAAGTGTAGTACTTT
>JBGCDE010000104.1:0-7852 GCA_045105115.1 Pseudomonadales bacterium
GGAAGCAATAGCATTACTGTGTTTGCAAGTAGTAGCGAGCCGAGGATTTCTATCAACGAAAACCTGGTGTCCCCCAGAAACCGCTCCGAGCGAAGCGCCGGTGCGACGCTACGCTTTAGTCCCTTTACAAACGCGCCAGAAAAACTGCTAGTGAGCGCGACCTATCTTGATGGGCGATCTGTTTTGGTCGGCACGGGCATCAACTATACGACCGGCTTGTTCGAGAACCTAGAGGTTGCCTATGGCGGGGAATCGACGAGCATCGCTGCGTCATCATCGTGGTGGCAAGGTGCGTTACAGTTTCAATTCGAAGAAGCATTTTCTGACTTCGACGCCGACGGGATCGCCATTGGAGAAGGCAAGCGAAGTGACTCAGCCAGATCCTACGGCGCCACCGCGCGGTCTAACGGAGACTGGGCGATCACCTCAGATAATGCGCTGGGGCTAAAGCAGTGGCGCGCACATTTGCGGCGACAGGTGGTTGGCCCTGACTATTATTCTATGGGTAATCTGGGCCTTCCGGGAGACCTCGACACTCGCGAGATTGCACTCGATGCCAATGGTGCAAATTGGCAATTGCAGTCTGCGTGGGTGAGCGCGACTAACAATGTCGACAACAATCAGGCACTCCCTCAACAAACGGTCATCAATCGTTCTGTTCTGTTGCAGCTAACGCCACGGCGCAGAAGCCCTGACACCACACTCCCCAGTGACCTGTCACGCGGGCTTACAAATGTTCTGGCAGACGTACTGGGTGAACCCTCTCTTGCGTTGCGCATGAATTTTTCTGATCGCTACCAGCCGCTAGAAGATGCGCTACTCACAGGTCAGGAACTAGATGACGAAACGCGTGACTACACTCTCACTCTAGATTTAGTAAAGCCCAGTACGCAATGGCGCTTTGAATACAGCAGGGTTGAGTACGATAACCTGGCAACGCTTGAGGTATTAGGAAACACACTGCTGTTTGCTCCGGCATCGGATAGTCGGAACCGTTTTGCCACCGTGCAATTTTCTTATCGACCCAACGATAACATCATGATTTCGCCGCTTGTGCAGTGGAGTCGATTCAATGAAAAAGACACCACCAGCGCACAGCAAGCGGTGAACTATGGGATGCAATCATCCATCCGGTGGCTGGATGGGAGAATGACTACCAGTCTCAACTATGCGAGCAACGCGCAAAAAAGCACGTCAGCATTTGACGCACTCTCTGTGCAGCGCTATGGCAATGCTCAGCTTGATCTACTGACCACCTGGCAGGCTCTGCTGGCAAAAAACAACAGGCCGGGTGTGAACCTTTCTTTACGCACCAACTGGAACGTCAACCGCAGCAGCGCACAGCGAAATGATGCGCGGTATCAAGTACTGCTGGGTATTCAAATTCACTGGCAAGCGAGGCGTTAAATGAGTTCTCACTGTAGTTTTTTCTGGAAAACGGCGTTGATTGCGCTGCTGTCTATACCACAGGCGTTTGCTCAAGTGAGCTCTGTTGCTGTCTCGCCCGCCAGTGTACAGCTGGATGTAAACACCGGTTTGAACACCTTCGTGACATGGACAGTGAACTTCAGTGGCAACGACGCTTTGTCCCGGCGTGGAGAGTTTCGCGATTCACTTAACATTCTGAGCACCAACAACACCCTGCTTCAGGTGTCACTACCCCGAGGCGCGAACGGTCGCGTGCAGCAATCGCAACGTGAATCAATAGTAGTCACGCCGGCAACAGCACAAAGCTGGTGGGATAGTGGGCTACGCCGCGTAACCTACCGGCGCGAATTTCGCACGAACGCCAATGACGCGCGTTTCAACGAACTACGTATTAACCTCACAAACTCAAGCGCGCCCACACCGCCGGGGCCGATAAATCCGATACCGCCAATACCTACACCTACACCTACACCTACACCTACACCGACCCCGATGCCAACGCCGCCGGTTGATCCACCCACGAATCCTCCAACAACACCGCCGGTTGGACCTGCGCCAACGCCCACCGACCCTCCTCCAGTGCAACCGGGCCCTACGTTGCCTCCGGTGACGCAAAACCCCGGGCCTCAACCGCCATCAATACGCGAGCAGCCCGATGGTCTCAATAGGCTCCGAGACAGCCAAACCGCCACGCTCGCCATTAAGCGACTGGAGGTTGCGTTCCAAGACTTGTCAGTCGTGGCGTTTGTTGATCAGAACACATCGCTAAAGGCACGGCTGCGCGTAACGTATGGCGGCTCGGGCCTTCTACGAGGGCGATGGATGTTGGCGAACCCTGCCAGCACTGTGGGAAAGCCACAATTTGCGCCGCTCCAAAGCGTGAATCAGCAACTGACGCTCAGCCAGCGTAGCGAAGTGTTGAGCCCTGATTTACCCACGCGCACCCCAGGGCGCTACTACCTGTTGTTCTGCGCAGACGCCGATATCAATACGCAAGCCACCGCCGAGTTAGCGCTCGCAGATACCTGCCCCAACGCGCTCATCAGCACCGCCGTGGGTTATCAGGTATTCCCTGCCATTGCAGCGGTAAAACTTGAAGCACAGGCCAGCCCCGCACAAGGCGCACTCAATGCCGCTACAGAGTTTTTTTGGTCATCCATCGAAAACGCTGCGCTGTATCAGTTGCAGATAATCACTGCGAATAGTAAAGCGTTTGAAGATCATCCAGAGGGCTTGCTCAGTATGAAGTCAGACGTATTCACCAGTGGCATGGTGTTGCCGTCAGAAACCGCATCAACCAAGCTCTCACAGGATTTACTGCTTCAGCTTGCGCCTGGCCAACGTTACTCCTGGCGCATATCCGCTTATGACAAAGACGGCCGCCGGCTAGGTTCTTCGACACCCAAGCAACGTGTTTTTACACCGCTTGAGCCGCATCCAACAAAGGATAGCGGTGAGCAAAAATGACGCCTGCGCATCAGCCAAACATAAGTGAAGAGCTACGCAGGCTTTTATCAGATCACTACCGTGTGCTGTACGAATTTGCACTGGAATCTCTGCAGGACTCGGCCGCTGCGCAAGACATGGTGATTCACGTGTTACTCGAAGGCGGCTTTGAGGGTATCGGCAAGGATACGCCGGCCAATGCTCGCAAGAGGCTGCTGGGGCTTGCCCGTCAGCAAGGCTTGGCCCTACCCCACCTAACGGAGAGCAGCAGTAATGTAGACATTGGTATTCACGCCGAATCAGGAGAAGACAGAGGCCGCGCAGCAGACGTTGACGTTTCTACCGCATCAAATCGTGACTGGCTTGCCGACTGCCTGAGGCAACTGCGCCCCGAGGACAGGCAACTGTTATATCTCACACACGGCGCGGCAATGAGTCAACTGGAGATAGCACAAATGCACTCCTGCTCCGTTGAACACATTTCACAACGAATGGCCGGCGTTCAAAACAGAGTGCTTAGTTACCTTAACCGCCGCTCAGAAGCAGGCACCGGAGACTCTCATGACCAGTGAGCAAGGCCAAGCGAACCCGATCACTGGACACGTTGCCGACGTTGAATCGTTACTGCCCTGGTATATCAATGGCTCACTCGACACGGCGCAAAGTAGAGATGTAGAGCAATGGTTACTGCAATGTGACCAGGCAAGAGCCCGGCTTCAGGCTTGGCAATGTATCGCACAGAACACCTCAAACCTGACGCGGGAGTACGCGTCGCACAGTGCGGACGAACGTGGCGCCTGGTCGAGCATCGAAACCGCACTGAGTACAAACACAAGAGCACCACGCGAAAAAGCCCCGTTGGCCAACAGGCGGATATCCGGGCAGCTGCCCAAAAGCCCGAAGGCATTACTTTTTATTCGCCTCGGTGTCGCATCTTTCGTAATGACACTACTGATTGCATTTTTACTAGGAGCAATACAATGAAAACGTCTTCCTGGATGAGTAACGTAGCAATTCGCCGTAGCGTAAGTGGAATTTTGTGCCTCATGAGCGCAAACCTCTGGGCGGCAAATGCCTCGGTACAGCAGCAACAGATTAACCTACGACAGTATCAGGCCCAGTATGATACCGGTGCCCAGAAGTACATCTCCTCTGGTGTTACCAGTACACCCACACCTTCGGCGCAGTTCGCATCATCGCAGTCAGAGTTCCGTCTAACGTTTGGTGGAACCTGCCAACCCAGTACCCATCTTAAACAATCAGAGCTGCGCTACTACGGAGACAATTCATGGAAAGGCCACAACTGGGTCGGCCAAAACAACTTCAACCAAACAACCCAAAGTGTTCCTACCTCGGTCACTCATAACTCAAGGCTTGCTGAAGCCTGCAACGCCGAACTACAACGAAAAATACAAGGCGGCGCTACCTACAACCAACTAAAAGGCGCACCGTTTCAGGTTTGGCAAGCAGAATGGGGTGAGGTAACACACGAACTTACATGCAGTGACGGCTCGAAACACGACAGGCGTGCCAAGATAAAAGCCGATGTGATCTGCGGAGCAGCTGACGTTAAGGCGCTTAAACGCAAAGAGAAAAAGAACGCCAAAATACTTGAAGCCACGGCAACATTGACGGGCGCTGAAATGGGCATGCAGACACAAAATTGCCCGGTACAAGCCAGCCTCAGGTTTTACGTGAAGACCGATTTCCCCACAGTAGTAGAGTACCAAGTGGTTACGCCGACAGGGCAAGCCTCTTCTAAGCGAACACTCTCGGTATCGTTGAATCAGGGCAGCTACTACGAAGCTAGCACCAACATTCCATTCTCGATCCCACAGGCAAACAAGGGCGGCAGTAGCGGCCTGCCGCCCGGTACCGTAAGGCCGGCGGCAAATAGCATGACAATCGGATCAGCAGGCCCAGGGGCAGGCACCAACAGGGGCCATGCCGGCAGCAGTACCCTAAGCCAACTTCAGCCGGCCAATACTCACTCGAATGCATTTCGAATAAAGATATTGAAACCTAAGCGCTTCCAGTCAAACTCTGTTGGTTTTAGTGTGAAGTGTCTGCCCAGAGCTACGCATAGTGGGCCAGGAAGCATAATGGCCAAGCCTCGCGTTACGCACCCGGGCGGCCCAAGCAACCAGCTACAGAACCCGTCCGCGCGGGGTGTAAAGATTCAGCCTCTACCCAAAACGCGAGAGATCGAATGACAAACCTTGCGGTGAAAATCAGGCGTGACGTGCCTTGAGTACTGCGCGAAGCAGGTCACGCACCACGGAGGACTCTTGATCCAGTATTTCGCGCATCATCTCCAAGGTGAGTGGTAAATCGCCCAAACCTGCTGCGGGGTTTACCACCATACAAATCGATGCATAGGGAATATCCAGCTCTCGGGCCAGGGCAGCCTCTGGCATTCCTGTCATTCCCACAACGTCACATCCATCCTGATGCATCCGTTTCACTTCGGCGGATGTTTCTAGCCTGGGGCCCTGCGTAATGCCATGAACACCCGTTGCGGCATGTTCGATACCACAGGCATCTGCAGCGGCCAGCACATCGGCGCGCAATTGCGCGTCGTACGGCTCTGTAAAATCAATGTGCATGAGCGAGCCGTTCTCGCCTTCGTCAAAAGTGTGCTCCCTTCCCCACGTGTAATCAATGACCTGATCAGGGATCAGGAGCCGGCCCGGACGCATGTGTTCAGTAATTCCGCCGACGGCATTGATAGCAACGATCCCGCCAACCCCTAACGATTGCAGTGCCCAGATGTTGGCCTTAAAGTTTATGCGGTGCGGTGGAATCGCATTCGGCGCACCGTGACGCTGCAGGAAAAACACGGTGATATCACCCAGCCGCCCCTCTTGAACAGGCCGCGAGGGTTCGCCATAGGGCGTCTGCACTGCGTGTGAGGCAACAACCTCCAAGCCTTCAAGCTCATTTACCCCGGTACCACCGATAATCGCGAGTGGCTTCACTGCCCCACCTCCGGCGCGATATTTTCAATCTGTAGGGTGCGTGTAGGAAACGCGACATCTGCGCCGTTGGCGTGAATGATCTCTAATATCTTCAACAATATTTCCTCTTTGATTGCATGGTAATCGACCCAGACCACCGTGCGCGTGAAGGCGTAAACGAAAAAATCCAACGACGATGGACCAAACGAAACGAAATTAACAATCAGCGTACGCGAGGTATCAATCTCACTATGGTTTTTGAGCATGTCGTGAACTTGCTCTACAACAGCGGCAAGCTTGTCGGCATCTTCATACCGTAAACCGATGGTTTCGTAGATGCGCCGGTTAAACATGCGCGAAGGGTTCTCAAGGGAGATTTGACTAAACACAGCATTGGGCACATAGAGAGGCCGCTGATCGAAAGTACGGATGCGCGTTAGCCGCCAACCGATATGCTCGACCGTGCCTTCAATATCGCGATCGGGTGAACGGATCCAGTCGCCCACGGTAAATGGCCTGTCCAGAGTGATACTCAAGCCTCCAAAAAAATTGGCCAGTAGATCCTTGGCAGCGAAACCCACAGCAATGCCGCCTATTCCACCAAACGCTAGTAAACCCGAAACGCTCACACCAATGCTCTGCAGCACCATCAAACCGGCAACCAACCAAAGCGCGATGCGCGAGAGCTTGGCAATAGCGTGTACGGTGGCCTTGTCTGATGACAGGTCGGAGGAGGATTTCGCAGTGATACGTGAAGGAGAAACCATCTCCTCCTCTATACCGGCAATGAGCCTGTGTCCCATCCACGCCAGCAAAAACACCAGCGCTGTATTGGGTAATCGAATTAGCTGCTCTTGAACGGCCTCCGCAAGGGGAAACAATTGGAAACCGAGATAGACGATGAGCACCCAGAGGGTAAGGCGCAGCGGTTTTTCCACCGCGCTGATAACGACGTCATCCCACGTCTGCGCTGTGGCGCGCGCTACGCGATGCAAGCGGCGCAATACGAAACCCAACAGTATGTGTAACAGGGCCCCTGCCAGCAGTAACAGACCTAACGACACAAATTACTGCTGATAATTCGAAAACGAAAAGTCAGGTGAAATACCCAAAAAAGACTTCATTGCGCTCATGACGGACTCACTCGAGCAAGAAAGAGTGAAATTAATCGCAGTTTTTTAGACGGATTTTTCATGTACAGGGATTCGCCACCAAAGGATCGGATATATAAAAGCCACCAGCCATCGAAGTCAACCGCCGCGGCGCAGCACAAGTGCATTGCAAGCATTTGATCTGTTTCACAAAAAGCTACATACAATGCATGTTGGGTACTTTTGGGCAGACATTTTGATGACCTGATTCACAAAATGGACAGCGCAGGGAAGCGTGATATTGTCGGAGGTGTATGCTGAAAACACGTTAAAGGTTGAGGCAAATGAAGATGTTAAGCCCCCAGGTTGGAAATTGGTACAAAGACGCGCAGACCCACGCACTGTTTGAAGTAGTCGATTGGGACCCTGCATCACTCACAATAGAACTGCAGTATCTCGATGGCGAAGTGGCTGAGTTTGAGCTGGAAAGCTGGCGTGAGATGACCCTTTTGGAAGTGGCACCGCCGGAAGATTGGCGCACACCCTTTGAACTGGATGACGACGACATGCTCGACCCTGACATGCCGATACATCCGGAAGATTGGGGCAACCCCGTCAATGCCATCGAGCCTGATACTATGTATGGCGTAGAAGACTACTAGCGGGCACAGCTCGAGCCTTTTCAAACCTGCCCTAGGGTTCACTGGCTACTTGCCAGACCGACACCGTACTGTATATAATCACAGCACCTGTATAAAAACACAGAGGTGTTTTGTGATGGAAAAGCTTACCGCGCGGCAGCAGCAAGTGCTGGATATAATCCGCGAACATATTGATAGCACTGGCTACCCCCCTACCCGCGCCGATATCGCTCGCGAACTTGGTTTTAAGTCTGCCAACGCCGCTGAAGAACACCTCAAAGCACTCGCG
>JBGCDE010000105.1:0-2749 GCA_045105115.1 Pseudomonadales bacterium
AAGTCAGATATACAGATAACACGAGTTAAAATTGACGAGTATTTGCTCCGTGGCTCTACCACGAAACAAGTACCCACACGTATTACTTGATCGTCTTGTTAAACAGCTTGCATGGCGCCAGGCCATACAATTCCCCAGCACTGTGCGCTGAAGAGGTGGCGTATTATACGTAGGGTCTTGTTTTGCGCAAGCCCCGAAACCGAAAAAAGTGCCAGTTTTTGACGACTTAGCACCACTTCAGCAAGTGAAATAGCTTCTTGCCACGCTTTAGCACATGAAACCGGCCATGCATGGCGCTTGAGCGCTCAAGCACAGCGTCAGTATCGCTTATTTTTTGACCGTTTACACTCACTGCATTGCCTTGTACGAACTTTCGGGCCTGACCTAAAGTAACCTCACCCCTAGGAGTTTGGGCAAGCCCTGACGCTACCAGCGCATCAAGCAAACCCATGTTCTCGCCATTTACCTCTGATGAAGGCAAGCCATCAAGGGCCAGTTGATCCAGGTCACTCTCGGATAAGTTAGTAAGCTCGCCTGAAAACAAAGCTTCCGATATGCGGCGGGCCGCTTCCAATCCAGCTTCGCCATGAACCAGACGTGTCGCTTCCGCCGCCAAAATGCCTTGCGCGGAGCGCCGCCCGGTACTTTCAGCATCAGCCGCTTCAATCCCTTGTATCTCTTCCTTGCCGAGAAAGGTAAATAGACGCAGATAGCTGTACACGTCTTCATCCGCAGAATTCAGCCAGAATTGGTAAAACGAGTAAGGTGATGTTTTGGCAGGGTCCAACCAGATAGTACCGCTCTCTGTTTTCCCAAACTTGGTGCCATCCGCCTTGGTCACCAAAGGCAAGGTAATACCAAACGCCTGCTGCCTGTTCATCCGCCGGGTCAGGTCTATACCACCAGTGATATTACCCCACTGATCACTACCACCTATTTGTATAGTGCAGCCGTGCAGCTCATTGAGCTTGGCGAAATCAAAAGACTGCAACACCATATAAGTAAATTCAGTGAACGATATACCCTCTCCGTCGCGCTCTATTCGCTGCTTTACCGACTCTTTCTGGATCATGGCGTTAACGGAAAAGTGCTTACCCACGTCACGCAGAAAATCGAGAACCGGTACATTGGCAGTCCAGTCCAGATTGTTCACAATAATCGCGCTTTGTTCACCGCAATCGAAATCAATAAAGGTTTCCACTTGAGTACGCAGTTTGCTGACCCAGCCAGCAACCACTTCAGGGCCATTCAGCGCCCGCTCCTGAGCTTTGAAACTGGGGTCACCAATAAGACCGGTCGCTCCACCCAGCAACAAAATGGGTTTGTGGCCAAGTACTTGCAAACGGCGCAAAGCCAGAAGCGGCACCAAGCTACCTATATGCAAGCTGTCTGCCGTTGGGTCGAAGCCACAATAAATAGCGCGAGTGGCGCTTTCCAGGTGAGCACCCAGCTCATCCGGACTGCTTGCCTGTGACAAAAGGCCACGCCATTCAAATTCAGCTAATAGATCGCCCGCCATGTTAAAACCTCTGATAGAATCCTGCGCTGACCGTTTGTCGCTTAACAACACCCACACCAGCGCCTGTTAAATGCAATAAAAGGGTGATTATTACGGTCGCGCCAGCGCGGCCAGCACCATACCGAATAGGCGTGGAAATGCAAATCAGTGATTATTCTACATAGTTCACGAACGGTATAGTGAACCGGTGTTGTTTTGTTATACTTATTAGATACTTGGCGCGTAAACTCGAGAAACTGCTGTAAATCGATATGAATCCTGGCAAGCACCCAAATAAAAGCCATCATTCATCCCCTTCCTTGCTCGCGCCAGCATGGACGGCCAGCCGCCTATTTTTTGCCGGTGGGCTGTCGCTGGGTGTTCTCGTACTGTTTCTGCTTGTACCCCCAACCACAGTGCAAGCCGATCGCCAGCACAACTTCCAGGCAGCTGAAGGCACCAACCCGGAAACCATTACATCAGACGTGATAGCTGATGAGTCTTCTGTTGCACGCGCTACCACTACTACCGTCACCCTAACAGCGCAGGCCAGCAGTATTTCAGCCGGCTTTGTTCCCGTTCAAGAAACCGAAGCACTCAGCGACCCTGCCGCCACACTGGCAACAGAAAAAGAAATTGAGTGGAAAACCGTGAAAGTGGGCCGTGGCGACACGCTGACACACATGTTCAAGAAAGCGGGCCTTCAAGCCAAAGACGCCTATGAGTTGCTAGGTCGCTGCGCCGAAGCCAAGCGCTTGAGCCGAATACACCCAGGCCACGAACTGGATTTTCATATCGAAGGTCAACAGCTACAAACACTGCGCTATCGAAAAAGTGTTTTGGAAAGCCAGATATACACGCGCGATGAAGAACACTTTGTGGCTGAAACGATAGTACGCGAACCCAATACGCGCGTTAGGTACCAAAAAGCATCATTACAAGATTCATTGTTTCTTGCCGGCAAACGCGCAGGCCTGGACCAAAACATCATCATGCAACTGGCCAATGTGTTTGGCGGCGTGATTGATTTCGTATTCGACCCACGTAAGGGCGACACATTCAGCATCATGTACGAAGATCTTTACCTTGATGGCGAAAAGATTGGTACCGGCAATATTCTGGCCGCCGAGTACATAAATGATGGTGATGCGTTCACGGCCTACCGGTACGAAGATGAAAAAGGCAACGCGGGCTATTACGCACCCGACGGCGTCAGCATGCAGAAAGCATTTTTGCGCGCACCTTTAGACT
>JBGCDE010000106.1:0-3420 GCA_045105115.1 Pseudomonadales bacterium
CCCAGCGCTTCAAGCCATGGCAGCAGGCACCATTCAGTCTTTTGGTGACACTGAATTACTGATGACATGCGGTGCTTTCCGTACGCTGGTAGTGTTCAACAAAGACAGACTCGCAAGCTTTCCCAACGTACCAACCGCTGCTGAAGTGGGTATAGCTGCGCCATTAAATGAGCTTTATCTATGGGGCGGTCTGTTTGCGCCAGCAGGTGTAGAACCCGCCATCACTGAAAAACTAAGCACAGCATGTCAGACCGCAATGAATTCTGACGGATTTCAGGAATTTGCCAAGCAAACCAGTACCGTTCTGGACTATCGCAACGCCAGCGACTTCGACGCGTTTTATCGAGCACAGTTTGAATCAAATTCTGCTTTGATTGATGCCGCTGGATTGTAAGCCCTAAACGATATGACGCTGACTTGAAAGCCATGGTGGAGTAAGGCTTTCGAGAAACCGGTGCCGTATAGCCGTAGAACTATAATCCGCATCCAATACAACAGGATGCGGATTTATTCAGGACACTCACATTGCACAACCCCTTAACCGAACGCCGAATTATCTCGCTCCTAATTCTGGTCCTCTCATCCGGTCTGATTGCATCTACATTCGGGCTGGACTTCGCCGAGCTTGGCGGTGCGTTCAGCCCAATGTTTTTCCCCCGCATTATTCTTTTTATCCTGACAGCTCTGGCGGTGCTGAACGTCATCATCGACATGCGTACCAATACGGCTGAAAAATCTATAGAACTCAAGCCCGCCTTAATCATCAGTATCGCGTTCGTGGCTTATGTACTTTTAGTGGTACCACTTGGGTATTTCATAAGTTCCGTCTTAATGGGCTTAATTGTGCTGTCCGCGCTTGGCCTGCGTAGCCCAGCCATGCTTTTCGCAATTCCAGTGTTATCCGCAGGAACGCTTGTAGCACTGTTCAACCATGTGCTGAAAATGCCACTGCCATCGTCGCCCTTTGTCTGGTGGCTTTAGTCTTTTTGCCTTGATTGAATAACAGCCAATCATGATTGAATCAATACCGGAAGCATTGGGCCTTATCCTGACGGTAGAAGGCCTGGTTGTTCTAACGCTCGGCACCATGCTCGGCATCGTTCTTGGTGCGCTACCCGGCATTGGCTCGACAGTAGCCGTCGCTATGATTCTGCCGTTTACGCTAACAATGGCACAAGCGCCAGCTATTCTATTGTTATTAGCGGTGTACGCAGGTTCAGTGTATGGCGGATCTATTTCAGCTATTCTCATTAATACTCCCGGCACCCCTCAGTCCGCCGCCACTTGCCTTGATGGCTATCCTATGGCTCAGCGTGGCGAGGCTGGCAAAGCACTTGGCTGGGCCACGATAGCCTCAGTTATTGGCGGTTTAGTCTCTGCCATCGTCTTGATATTTGCCGCGCCTCAATTAGCGGCATTTGCACTCAACTTTGGCCCCATAGAAACTTTTGCACTCATATTGATGGGATTGACCTGCATTGTGTCCGTTTCCGAAGGTTCGCTGATAAAGGGGCTGATCGCCGGTTTCCTCGGTATATTTTTGTCTACAGTCGGTGGCGACCCTCTCACCGGAGAGGCTCGATTTACATTCGGTCAGTTCCAACTCATTGCAGGGTTCAATCTCCTGGCTGTGGTAATCGGTGTCTTTGCTGTATCTGAAGTATTGACAAGAGCAGCAGCTGTCCGCGACACCAACCAGGCGCTGGTAGAATTCCACGGCATGGTCTTTCCAAAACTCAAGGAATGGAAGGGTCGACTTAAAGGGCTCGTCAAGTCTGTGCTGATCGGCAATAGCGTTGGTATTCTGCCTGGCACAGGAGCTGCCACCGCTGCATTTATATCTTATGCCGAGGCCCGCCGCTCCGCCCCAACACGGGAGAATTTTGGCAAGGGCGAACCCGATGGACTTATCGCATCAGAGTCGGCAAATAACGCAGTAACTGGCGGTGCATTAGTCCCAACGATGGCACTGGGCATACCAGGCGATGCCATAACCGCAGTCATGCTTGCTACCCTTACCCTGCACGGCGTAACCCCGGGCGTCAGACTGATGTCCGACAACCCGGTATTAATGGCAGCTATATTTTCAGGCTTTTTCGTCATCAATTTGATGCTGTTACCGTTGGGCATGCTGGTGACACGAATAGCCGCCCCGCTGCTCAGGATTAATGAAGCGTATATGCTGGTACTAATTAGCTTGCTATGTACCGTTGGCGTGTATTTTGTCCGCGGGAATCCTTTTGATTTACTCGTTATGGCGATTGCCGGCATCATTGGTTTTATTCTAAGACGCCAGGATTATCCTATGGCTCCACTGGTTATCGGCATGGTGTTAGGGCCAACCCTGGAAATCAGTCTGCGTCAGGGATTAATCATAACCGATGGCAGCTTCTTCGCATTTTTCTCAGGCCATCCAATCGCCGCAGTACTGGTAGCCTTTGCCTGTAGCATGTTGCTGCTGCCGCTCTTTCGAGCAAGAAAAACACACACATGAGCATACCGCGACGTGTGAAAACCGCTGGCCTGACAGTAAACTCGCGAATCGAAGGTTCGGGTCCGCCATTGTTGTACTTAGGTGGTTCGAATTTCGACCTTTCAATAAAAGCTACCGTCTTCGACAGTGACCTAACCAAGCATTTTACTGTCGCCGCTTTTGATCCTCGCGGGTTGGGACGCACCGACTCACCCGAGGGTGATTGGACGATGCAAGACTACGCTCAAGATGCATTACACGTGCTTGATGCAATGAGCTGGGATAATGTTAGCGTGCTTGGTGAAAGTTTTGGCGCTATGGTTGCGTTGCATCTGGCAGTACTTGCACCACAGCGAATCAATCGCTTGGCATTGGCTGCATGCTCTCCTGGCGGTGCCGGCGGCTCTTCCTATCCGATTGAAACCTTTCTTGGCATAGCAGATCCATTGGAACGCGCGAGTGCTCAGCTCAACGTCCTCGACACCCGATTTATTGCGCTACTCAAAAAGGATCCAAACGAAGCAGCACTTCGTGTTCAAACGCGCGCAAACAAGGATGCAAAGTTTATGGCAAGCCACAACAACCGGAACGGTTACCCTCGTCTGCTGCAAGCGCGTGCCCAGCACGACTGCTGGACACATTTACCGCAGCTTACTGCACCGACACTTATCTTTGCTGGTCGCCATGACAACCAAGCGCCGATAGACCGTGCGCAGAGCATGGTGCAAGCCATACCCAACGCCACCCTTCATATTATTGACGGTTGCCATGGGCACTGTTTTTTGTCGCCGCAACCAGTGGCGAAAATTATTGAACGCTGGGCAACTGAAACGCTAGAATTAGCACTATGAAAAATAAAAACATATCAATCGTCGGGCTTGGCTCTATGGGCTACGGCATGGCGCAATCACTCATTCGCGCGGGCCATTCGGTGCAGGGCTTTGATA
>JBGCDE010000107.1:0-36466 GCA_045105115.1 Pseudomonadales bacterium
ATCATTTTCCTGGCCAAATATTTTTTTTACTGGGTTGTAAGAGTTTTCATCAATCGTTGCGAGAATTTTTAAGTCTTTTTTGCGCGGGGTTTCTTCCCACGAATACCATTCTTCAGAATGCTCAAACTGACTAGGTAAAGCGTGCACTGCAGGGTGATCCTTGGCTTCTATGTTCACTTTCGCTACTTGAAATTGCGGACCCATGATGTGTGCGGTGAATTTGGCACCCAGCAAATTATCCATGTACCAATCCCATGTTTTATGCGAACCATCGCCGGCTGCATGCACTCCAAACCAACCGCCTCCCGTTTCCATCCATTGCTGAAAAGCAAGCTCCTGCTCATCGCTGAGCATGTCGCCGGTTGCATTGTGAAAGACCACCGCGTCGAAGTTCTGTAACTGTGTTGTGTTAAATACGGCGCCGTTTTCTGTGTGATAAAGCCCCCAGTCACGCGACTTCGCTATTTGCTTGAACAGTTTGCTGCCAGCCTCAATTCCATCTACATGCCTAAAGCCATTGGTTTTGGTGAACAATAAGACGGCCGGCCGCTGCAACTCTTCTGAAATTTCTGGTGGCGAAGTATCGTGTTCGCTGCTTGGGAAAAATGCGCTCCACGCCCCGCTAAAATAAAGAAAGCCAAGCGCGATAAGAAACAACACTACGGCCGTTGTCAGTAAGCCGATAATAATTTTTTTAAGCATGATTTCTCTCTCGTTAACCCAGTGGCATGCACAATTGCAGAGCGTCTTCTCTTCCGCGTGGTGAGGGATAATAGCCCGGTCGTTGCCCTATCTCATAAAAGCCAGTGTCGTAATACAATTCAATAGCCGAACGATTGCTCGCGCGAACCTCAAGAATACACATACTGGCCCCCGCCTCCATGCTGTGTTGAAGCGCGGTTGCCAACAATTGTCGTGCATAACCCTTACGCTGATGGGCCTTGGACACACCAAGATTGAGTAAACTAGCTTCATCCAACACCTGACTGACAACCGCAAAGGCAATGAGCTCACCGTCGTTGCGCAAACAGTAACATCCGTGACCGGATTCAATGCTGTCTATGAATGATTGTTTAGACCAGGGGTAAGCATTAAGTGAGCATTCCACAGCATGCACCTGATCCAGCTCTTCCATTCCAAAATGGCCGAAATCGGTCACCAAACTTACGATGCCGTACTGTTTAGCGCAGCCTGAATATGAGCCCAGGTCTCTGCTTTCAGGGCAGGCTCTCCAAGCAGATCTTTGGAACTATGAGTGGCAACGAGCTGCGCTGATCCACTCAGCCATGCAGGCGTTTTGACCACGCCAACTGTACCGGCACCACATTCAAACAGTTTTAGGGAGGATTCGCCCATCAGCATGATTGTGCTTATAGCGTGTTGGTTCACGGCCCGGTCCACAATGCCCCGCAATACATCCTCGGGCGCTCCGCCTTGTGGCGGAATACTGGCCCAATCGAAAGGCGTAATACGGTAATTCGCTGGCGGTTCTGCGCTTAAGGCGAACATGAGATTCTGCAATAGCGCCTGCTGCTCACGGCTTCTGTGTGCGTCATCAATAATCAAACAATGGCCGGGGCATTCCAGTAGCAACAAGCTTAGCGGCGCGTCAGTAAGCGTAGCCTGCGCCTTTGCTTGCCTTGCAGGTGCTGGAACAGTGTTTTGCTGAACTGGTGCAGGTGCTCTGGCTTGTACCGGCGTTTCGTTTAAGATATTAGCGGCTGTTCGCCTTGGTATCTTAGCCGCGTTGCGCGTCTCAACGGCCCCGGCGGGGCTGTTAGTCGGGGTCTGCAGAGCTTCCTTCGCTATGGGTAAAGGAACCGTCCTGACATAAATGGGCGATTGCAACGCTCCAGGCAGCTGAACATGCGGCTTCCAGCTATCGATACCCATCACGGAAAGATATTCCTGCCGTTGATTCGGCGTTTTGGCGCTGACGTTTACTGGCATGACTTAAGTGTTGAGGCCGATTTTGTGCTTGAGTGCATTATTTCGCGTCTGATTAGTGTTAGCAATAGCTGTGTTTGTCAGTGGCGTAAATGGTCTAATATAGGCGCGTATCATTCCACCGTTCGCCGCTTCAGGGTCTAATTTGTCTCACGAAATCCATGTATCGATTGTCAGCCACGGCCACGGTGAGCATATAGAGCAGTTGTTGAACGATTTGGCACAGCAAGATCAGGCGAACACCCTGCAACTAAGCCTGATCCTTAACATCCCCGAACAACGTCCTGAAGCCCTGAGTCGGCTTACATTTCCCTACTGCGTTATAGAAAACACAGACGCAAAGGGTTTTGCGGCCAATCACAACAGTGCGTTTAAACAAGCGCCAGAGCTTTCCTCTGCTAAGTACTTTCTGGTGCTCAACCCAGACGTGCGACTTAAGAGCTCTGCAATCAGCGACCTAGTGCAGCGAATGGCGGCCCAGGATGACGCCAAGCTGGCTGTTCTCGGGCCCACTGTGTTCGACGAAAATGGCGAACAGCAAACGACCGGGCGCATTTTCCCTGACTTTGCCTATCTACTTAAAAAGCTACTTGGAAACGAACCCGAAAATCCTATTGCCATGGAAAATGGGCTTGCCCGCGTGGACTGGGTTGCGGGTATGTGCATGCTGATCAACCGTGAGCACTTTCAGCGTGTGGACGGTTTTGATGAGGGCTATCGTCTGTATTACGAAGACGTAGACCTGTGTTTACGCTTTAAGCAGGCAGGCTTTTACAACGCGATTACCGATCAGTGTCAGATAGTTCATCAAGGACAATGGCAAAGCCGGCGCAATTTCACTCATCTTCGCTGGCACATAAGCAGTGTGTGGCGCTTTCTTGCTAAGATGCGACGCTTTGAAAAGTAAATCAAAGCAAGAAGTAAATTCAAGCTGCGCCATACACACTTCGAGTAAAGGGTTTTATTTTGCAGACTACACAAAACAATAACTCTGAATCTCTTTTTACCCCATTCCAGTGGTTCAAGTACGCTGTGTACTTATTGCTGGTGATCAACACCATCGCTTTTTATCGCGAAGAATCCGCTGCCGTTTTGTTAATGCACCCAAATGGGGTTGATTGGGACGGAATAATTAATGCCTATGCGGCAACGATTGATACCGCAGCATGGGTGGTGCTGCTTCTACTGTTTGAGCTTGAAACCTGGACCATTCCGGATGAGAAACTCACACCAACAATTCAATTAGTGTTCAAAGCCTGTCGCGCTGTTTGCTACTCAAGTATTGTTTATGCGTTTTACGGCTATCTGCAGAGCTGGCAAGAGTTAAGTCAATGGCAAACCATAGAGGCTGATGTTTCCCAGCTGTGCGACTATGTGGGTAGCTCGTTCATGTACAGCCTTGAACGCTTCGAACTTATTTCAGCGGCGAATTGCCAAACAATCGGCGAATCGGGCTCACTTCTGACACTGGGCAATGACTTGCTAATAGACGAAAGTCACTATTATCTGGCCCAAACCCTCGCGATTGCCGATGTCGTTAATTCAGCCGCCTGGATTTTTGTAGTGTGCATTCTTGAAGTCGAAGTGTGGCTACTAGCCAAGGGCCCGATGAGTACATCAGCATTTCAAACAATCAAATTCATTAAACTTGCCTTGTACGGCACGCTAATCGCCATCGCCACATTTTGGGGCTTCTACGGCGAGTTCATCGACTTTTGGGACGCCTTTGTATGGATCGTGGCGTTCTTCTTTATCGAAAATAATGTTGCCCAGTGGCAAGAAGAAAAGTTGGAAGAAGCCGTCTAAGCTACGTTGCCTGTTGAGTAACTTCTACCGTTTCACCCAGCGCTTCAGCACGGTCTACGCGACTGGCTTCATCTTTAGGTAAATGTCGCCAAGCCAGGGTCAGCAGAATTAAGGTAGGGATAAAGATTAGCAGTGACCATGCCATGGCCGACTGCAGCGCAGCGGCACCCTCTAGGCCACCGGCAATAAATGCATCCGACAATCGCCCCATCATATAAGGTCCTAAAGCCAAACCTATAAAGGTAGCCAGCAAAATATAAAACGCGCTTGCCACTGCCCGCATACGCGGTAGCACAAGGTCTGCTGCTGTAGATGGTGGTATGCCCGGCCAGGAAGCGCTGAAAAGATGGTGCAAAAAGCTCAGTAAAAATGCGGTTTCAAGATCGTCTGTGTAAATCATCCACAGCACTAACGGTGCTGTGCCGAATACGGCCCAGTATCCTACCAGCAAGCGTCCTGCGGGGTGGCGTTGCTTGGCCCAATCGCCTAGAACGCCGCCGAAAGTAATACCAAGAAACCCGCCAATGGCCCCGCCCAGGCCGATGTAAAGGCCAACTTCAGAAGCGGTGGTGTCATGTAGCCTGAGTAGAAGCGGCGCTGTCCAAAAGCTCACACCATAGGTCACAAACGCAATCGTAGGGAAGGCCAGTAAAGTGAAAATCATGCCTTTGGATTTGAAGATCATAGCGTAGGTGGCCGGATCTCGAACGCCTAACGACTGCGCCCAGGTGAAGCACACATACACACCAAGACTAAGAGTGACCCACTGTGCAACGCTACCGGTCAAAGCAATCAGGCCAGCGGCGCCAGCAACAATACCCACAGCGGCTATAGCGTTCGCCTTCAGAGAAGCGCCCTGCTTTTTCAGTTGCCACAAATTAAACAGCGGCAGCATTGCCAACAGCTCAGTTTTCAACAAGGAGAACGGTGCCGGATGCGCCTCGGTCGTTAGGCCTTCGCTGGCACCACGCTGCGGCTCACGCAGTGTTCGTACCCAGACAGCCATTAAAATGCCTGGAATCCCTACGGCCATAAAGGCCGCTTGCCAGCCCTTCAAACCGAATGGCGCCAGGCTTGTGTCAGGGTATGCTGCGTGCCAGGAATCGAGAATATAGCCACCGAGGAAAAGACCAATACCACCACCGATGTACAAGCCGGAGGAATAGATAGCGAGCACTGTCGCACGCACTTTAGGCGCGTAATAATCTGACAGCATTGAGAAAGCGGCGGGCGACGCGCTGGCTTCTCCAATACCTACGCCAATTCTGAACATCGCCAACATTGGAAACGAACGAGCAAACCCTGACAGAGCTGTCATCGCACTCCAGAACAATAAACCAACAGAAATCAAACTTCGGCGAACCCAAACGTCTGCAAATCGCGCGAGTGGAATGCCAAATACTGCGTAAAAAACCGCAAACACGGTGCCGTATAAGAATCCCATTTGCGAATCGGTAACACCTAGATCAGCCTGAATTTCCTGCGACAGTATCGACAGAATATTCCGGTCAATAAAATTGAATATGTAGACGATGACCAGCACCACCAACACATAGTGCGCATACCATCCTCCAGTGGAGTTTCCTGCGTTGTTATTATTCTTCACAACAATCCCTATTCAAAACTGGGTGACGGCCACTATAGCATGCCGAACTGCTATCATTGCGCCCCCGTTTCGCACTGCCATCCCTATTGGGACCCAAGCCATTGTCATCGACCAAAAATCTCATACCGTTACTGGTAGCATCACTGGGCATCGCCTGCTTTGCGTCGATGGATGCCGTGATGAAAAGTCTTGCTATCGAACTAGGCGCTTATAATGCGATGATTTGGCGAACACCCATCAGCGTTGGCTTAAGCGCCGCACTATTTTTTGGAATGCGACTTGCATGGCCAACGCCCGCTGCCTTGCGTCTGCATGTATTGCGCGGCGTACTCACGACAATTATGGGCTTTCTGTTCTTTTGGGGATTAATCTACGTACCATTAGCAGAGGCCGTCGCGCTGTCATTCATAGCACCTCTAATCGCTCTGTACCTGGCCGCGGCGCTGCTCAAGGAAGCGATCGGACTGGCCGCTTTGTTGGCCTCGCTACTGGGTTTTGCAGGCGCGCTTATCATAGTGTTTGGGCAATTGAGCGGTAATTTTGGCTCAGACATGACTTATGGAATTGCCGCCATACTCTGCTCGGCTGTGCTGTACGCTTACAACCTGATACTGCAAAGACAACAGGCTTTGTTGGCAAAGCCTGCGGAAATCGCCTTGTTTCAAAACAGCACGGTGTGTCTTGTGTTGCTTTGTGTGGCACCCTGGTTTGCAGTCACTCCCAGCACCAGCTACCTACCGGAAATAGCTCTAGCGGCGATACTCAGTACCGGCGCATTGATGATACTTGCCTGGGCCTATGCTCGCGCAGAAGCCAAGGTTCTTATACCTGTCGAATACACTGCTTTTGTATGGGCCGCTTTATTGGGATTGTGGTTTTTCAACGAGCAAATGACTGGCAGCACCCTGTTGGGTACTGCCCTAATTGTTGCAGCATGCCTACTGGCCTCCAGACAAGCCCCGCAACGTGTGGAGCATGTAGAAACTACTGCTCTTTAGCTGCTGAACAAATCATCGATAGAGAGGTAGCGCTCACCCGTATCGTAGCTAAACACCAACACCTTACTGCCAGCAGGCATGTCGTCTTGTTGCTTGGCCACAGCCGCCAGACTTGCACCGGATGAAATGCCAATGAAAATACCCTCTTCGCTGGCACAACGGCGTGTCATCTCAAAACTGTCTTCTTCACTGACCAATACAGTGCCATCAAGCAAATCAGTATTGAGTATTTTTGGAACAAAGCCGGCGCCTATTCCCTGCAAACGGTGCAATCCTTTTTCCCCACCACTGATAACAGGTGATTTCTCAGGCTCTACCGCAAGCACTTGTATGGAGGAGTAAGCTTCCTTAAGTACTTCAGCGCAGCCCGTAATGTGACCACCAGTACCCACTCCCGTAATCATATAGTCCAAGCCATCTGGAAAGTCCGCTACAATTTCCTTACCCGTAGTATCGCGGTGTACTTGTACATTAGCGTCGTTTTCAAACTGCATTGGCATCCAGCTATTGGGTATTTCGGAATTTAACTGCTTTGCCTTTTCAATGCAGCCACCCATACCCAACTCTTTAGGTGTTAACTCTAATTCAGCACCCAAGGCCTTCATGTATTTGCGCCGTTCAATCGACATGGACTCTGGCATGGTCAGAATCAAACGATAGCCTTTAACCGCACAGGCCAACGCCAAACCTATACCGGTATTACCGGAGGTAGGCTCCACAATCACCGTACCAGACTCTATGTCGCCTCTTTTTTCAGCATCTTCAATCATCGCCAAGCCAATCCGGTCTTTAATACTGGCACCAGGATTAAATCGTTCAGCCTTCATCCATACTTCGATATCAGGCCGAAATAGCTTATTGATACGAATACACGGTGTGTCACCGATGGTTTCGAGAATATTATTGAATTTCATTTGCCTGCCTCTCATTGGTCCGTGGTGCCAATGATAGCAATGCCAATAGGCTTGGCATAGTAGATACGCTTATTTAGGCGGGTTCTGCCACCGAACCCCTTTCAGAAACCTGAGCGTGCGCACTCTGGGCAATAACAGCGTTAAGTTCAGAGACTACTAACTGCAGCTCGAGTTCAGCCAGTCTCAGTAGCGGTACACAATCTGGCAAACGCGAAGCACGCGCCAATTCATCCATTTCCATAAACAACTCAGCGAGTCTATAGGCTCCAAGTGAAGCGGCATTTGATTTCATCGGATGCGTATTGGCAAGCATCTTAGCAACATCATTTTCTGAAGATGCTTGCTCGCAAGAAGCAATCGCTTCCGGTGCCGATCGCAAGAAATGCTTGATAAGCTTTACCTCTAGACCAACTCGATTATTGCCAGTCAAGCCTCTAAGTTTCTCAATTGCTTCCAGATTTATACCGGGTTCACTACTAGACTGCTGCGCCCTTTTATTAACCGGAATACTCTGCAACTCAAAGCCCTTTCCAATGTTCGAATGCTTGGCCCAACGTTGCACAATTTTGAAAAAGTCTTCTTCGTCAAAAGGCTTGCTCAAAAAATCATTCATTCCGCTATTCAAGCATCGTTCACGCTCGCCTTTGAACGCGTGGGCGGTTAAGGCGACAATGGGCACTTCAGTCAAGCCCAAAGCTCGTTCTTGCCTGCGTATTTCAACAGTCGCTTCATAACCGTCCATCACCGGCATCTGGCAGTCCATCAGAATCAAGTCATAATCGTTCTCGAATCGCTTGAAGATCGCCTTAGCGCCATTATCAACAAGATCAACACTCGTGGTAAACAACTCGAGCATACCCAGGGCTACTTCCTGATTAATATAATTATCTTCGACAACTAACACTCTTGAATTTGCACAATTTGCGGCACGTTGCAAATCAACTTCTTCACTGCCGGTATGTAAATCATTGCCACTAATCAAGCAGTGATGTATGGCGCGAAACAACTCCGTACGTTGCACGGGTTTCATTACGCTGGCTCTAACATTATCAGCTTGTATGCTTAACCGCCCACTTCCAGCAACGCGCGTTAACATCACCACAGGTATTCCTGAAAAACTGGCATCCATCCAAGCGTCGAGTCTTTGCTCTGAATGCTGCTCCAGACTCTGGTCAAGCAATACCATTGCAACATCATTAGCTCTGCTAGCAAGCATGGTTTTTACTTCAGCAGCACTGCCCGCTTCTACCGGAATCATTCGCCACTCAGTCGCCATATGCGAGAGTACTCTGCGGGTCGACACGTTGTCAGATGCAATCAGCACCAGTGCGCCGAGCAACGCAGACGTGTCTCGAAACTTGGCAGGTACATCCTCGTTTATTGGCAGACTGATGTTAACCGTGAATTTGGAGCCTTTGTCGACTTCACTGCGAACAGAGATTTCGCCACCCATCAGCTCAACAAGGTGTTTTGTAATGCTAAGACCCAGACCGCTGCCGCCAAACAAGCGAGTTGTTGATCCGTCGGCCTGTTCGAAACTCTCAAAAATTCGCTGCAGCTCTTCTTCTTTAATGCCTACTCCAGAGTCTTCAACGCTGCATATAATGTCTTGCCGACCGTTAAAGCTGTGACCGGCATTCAAAGACACCACCACCTCACCGCTACTGGTAAATTTGATCGCATTACTAATCAAATTATTGAGAATTTGCGTGAATCTATGCGGGTCACCGATCAGCGCATAGTTTTTGTCCATTGCGATATTAGTGGTGAGCTCTATTTCTTTGGCGTGCGCTTGGCTGGCCTGCAGCGCAGCACAGTTTTCAAGTAGATCAGCGAGGTCGAAGGGTATGGCCTCCAGATTTAAAGAACCCGCCTCAATTTTTGAAAAGTCCAGAATATCGTTAATGATATTCAACAATGACTTTGCTGACGCGAGAATAGTAGAAGCGAAGTGATGCTGTTTGTCATTAAGCGGTGTTCGCCTCAGCAGTTCAGCCATACCTAGCACGCCATTAATTGGTGTACGTATCTCATGGCTCATATTGGCAAGAAACTCGCTTTTCGCCTTATTTGCCGATTCCGCTTCTTCCTTAGCCAAACTCAGCTCTTTGATATTCTCATTGAGTTGTTGAGTGCGGGAATCAACTTTCGCCTCCAGCGTTCGCTGATAATCTTCTAGTGCTCTTCCATCATGTTCGATTTGCGCCAACAACTGATTAAAGCCTTCAACCAGATCACCTGTTTCATCATTACTGGTTTTATTGGCTCGCAGTGAAAAATTCTTGGTGTCCTTCACCTTGGTCATGTCACTGGACAGTTGTGTTACCGGTTGAGTAATACTGCGGTTCAGCCGGCTAGCCAGAATCCAGGCGAGGGTTAATACTATAAAAAATGTGGCGATGACCAAACGGATATTCCAACGCAACACGTCATGAAAGCCATTGATGTTCGACTCTATGTACAGTGAGCCTAGTAATTCGTCCTTAAACTGTAACGGCAGCGTCGCACTGCGATTTATATACGGAGCTAGTGGTGCGGCTGGTGTTTCCCAACTCAAATTGCCAAAACCGCTGGCCACCTGTTCTCCAGAATCGAAAGCTGCCACTTGCTCGCCTTCTAAATCAAAAAGAACGCCGCGGTGAATATCACCAACCGCGCCGAGCCCGGCAACCGCCAACGTTGCCGCACTTTGATCATCGAAGTAAACAGCAACCGCAGCATTGTCGGCGATCAGTTCTGCCGCAGATGTAAGCCTCTTCTTAACTGCGGACTGTTCGCGCGCAATATCTTCGAACAAGTTTGTGGCAACAATCGCCAGTAGCATAATACCCGACGTCACAATAATTGTTCGTCGTAGTTTTGAAACTATCGAATACCGTTTAACGCTGTTCATTTGTATTCTCCACTGGCGTTTGTATCTGCGGCAGAGCAAAATTCGACTGCTGTATTTCCGCCAGGTTGAGCACCAAAGCACTCATTCGCAACATGGCGCTCTCCATAGCCTCAACATTTACTGCAAACACAACGCGCTGGTCGCGCATCATCAAATGGATCATCCCGCTTTGAGCAGCAAAATTATCGATGTCGCTGATAGTCAGTATCGCCCTACCATCACTAATTGATCGCCACTGCGATACGGAACGGCTTATTTCTCCTGAGCTGAACAATACATGGCATGACTCCGCATTTCTTGCATCCAATTGCTGCACCACCAGCGAATGCCCTGCCACTGTGGAGCCCTCAATTTCCCGAAACGTTTCTGTATAAGGCTCACCTGACCAAACGCACAGAATTAATGGTTCTTCGTCTGCCAATCGTTGTGCAGGCCATTCAACGAAGCGCAGCAACTTAAACACAATCGCTACTTTTACATCGCGCTCTTGTTGACGAATTTCTGCAAGATCCTGCGCATGCGCAGGAACGATCACGGTAACAGAAAGAGCCAGCAGCAATAGGCAAATGCACAACAGGCGACCGCGCACCAGAGCACCAAGAGCGATCGCTCCGGCTAATCCGTATGAGTTGCGTGGTTTAAGTTTCATTGCGAATCGATCGTGACCTTAAAGCTCAGAAGTTAAGTGTCCAGGAAGCGCTAACACGTCCTTTGGCTTTAGGTTGTATCCCGTTAAGGTCTTGATAAACAGGCGCCCCATAGGTAATCACCGCGCTTTGCTTATCCGTCAATTTCAGCGTTAATGACCCACCCAGCCGAATCAGCTCACCGCCGAAGTTGCCTGGATCGGTGATCGACGCGGGGTAAGGGAATGGGCCTGGCACAGTGATTTCTGTATCCCGCCCATCAATATCAGCCGAATTCTGGTATTCAACACCAAGACCAGCGGTCACATAACGATTCATTACCCGACGCATTTCTGTGCTAAACAGAAAACGATTGCCCAAGCGGTAGTCGCGATCATTTTTGTTCAATCGATGCACGTAGCCAAAATCGCTGACCCATGTCCACTTGTTGAAGTACCAACTCATGCCAAAGCCAAGCTTGGCGTCATACGTACCAGAGCCCAGTTGCATCGTGTAGGGCAGCTGTTGATCACCCGGCTCGCGCGGGGTGTCACCTTTTTCATCGATAGACCCGGTTGGTAGGCTCAAGCCCAAGCCGAACGAAAACTGGCACACTTCGTCGCGGTAAAAATTGTTCCGCCAACTGACGCCGATGTCACCAACACCATCTGTCTTCAGCATAAATTGCTCATAAGACGCAACGCTCGAGACATGATCTGTCGCCTGCCGGACAAAGGGCAAAGTCAGCGCAAGAGTGCTGTTCTCGGAATATCGATAGCTAAGACTTGCGGTGAACACATCTTGTTTGATAACCGTTGGAACAACGGGGAAATTATGATAAATCCGCTGCTCGCCTGGTTCGAACAATACCTCGTCTACGCTAAAATTCTCCGTTCCGCGGCGGTAGCCATCAAGCCGCTGCGAATACCAACCAAGGCTGAAATTCCAGCGAGCCGGCGCCTCGGTAGCATTTTGTTCCGATTGCGGGGCATCAACGCGAATTTCAAGTAGCTCTTGCAGAGATAACTCAGCAAGCTCCGACACGGTGCTGTGCGCAACCACGCCGGAATGCCACAGGCCAACCGCGCTAACAAAAGCGATTTTAATACTGTTCATAGTCGTTTTTTGGTTCGTAAACAATGAAAATGCGGAGCACCACTGCACCTTGATTTTGTTTTGTAGCAATCGATAGTCAAGATCGCATTGCATAGGCGGTTCAGTGGCTCATGTGAGCAATATTTACTCAGCCTCCAAACTATCACAATGGGCTACTTGGCGGCAAGCAGGAACTGACCAGCAGCCATTGATTTCAGGGAGCTGCCAGTGTTTTTGTGATAGCATGGCGCCCGCTCGATGAGAGCACCCAGGGGGTGGTGACAGTTCACCTGAGATTTGCCAAAGGCATAAACCCCATGAACCTGATCCGGTTAATACCGGCGTAGGGATGGGCTATAAACCTACCTCGCCTTCCGGGTCTTTTTGCTGAATTACAAAGAGGCCACTATGACTTCCATTAAACACAGATTAATCACTGCTCTTTTTCTAGGATCTGGCGCGCTATCCGCTCCATTTTCAAGCGCTGAAGAATCCCTCAGTGAGATTATTGTCAGCGCTGAATTTCGCGGTGAAAGCGCACTCGCGCTTCCTCTCAGTGTGTCGGTGATTGATGATTCCATTATTGAACGCCGCACAGCAAGACACCTTGAAGAGCTGCTGCACATTGCCCCTAACGTCAATTTTGCGAGTGGCGCTTCGCGGGGTCGATTTATCCAGATTCGCGGTATTGGTGAGCGCAGCGAATTTCAGGACCCGATCAATAGTTCTGTTGGCGTGCTTCTGGACGGCATTGATATCACTGGAATTTCTACGGTTGCCAGTACCCTGGACATCGCCCAGATAGAAATACTGCGCGGCCCACAAGGCAGCTTGCATGGAGCCAACGCGCTGGCAGGATTGATCAATATAGTGTCCAACAATCCAACGGATGAATTCTATGCGTCAATAGCGAGCTCCATAGAGGAATATGGAGGCCTCAGTGCCTCAGGAGTAGTCAGCGGTCCAATTTCAGAAAGCACCGGCTACCGGTTTGCAGCACAGCATTTTCGCTCAGACGGCTTTAATGAAGACGTGTTTCTGGGTCGCGATGACACCAACAATATTGATGAAACCAGCGCAAGACTCCGAATTTCGTCAACTCTCAACGAACGTTTGAGCGCCGATTGGACTCTTTTCTATGCCGATGTACAAAACGGATACGACACATTCAGTCTGGACAACACTCGGGTGACTTATTCCGATGAACCAGGCGTAGACGAGCAGGAAACGCTGGCGAGCTCACTCAAAATCAATTTTGAGTTGAATGATAATGTCAATCTGGAAACCTTACTCAGTTTGGCAAGCTCAGAACTGAGATACCGCTACGACGAGGACTGGAGTCATTTAGGCATCTGTGACAATACGGCTTGCGACAGCAGTCTATTCGGCTTCGACTGGTTTTATAGCTCGGTGGATGACTATCAGCGCGACAATGATAATGTCAGCCTCGACCTTAGGTTGCTTGGCAACAACTGGGTAGCTGGGGTATATCATCGCGACCAATCCATTGACCTGTTGCGCTTATACACCTTCAACGCTGGTCCTTTCAGTAGCACTCTCAACACTCAGAATACGGCAGCCTATGCACAAACCAATGTTACTCTTTCGGATCGCGTTGCATTAACGATTGGCGCCAGACTAGAACAGCGTTCAGTCGACTATACCGACAGCGCAGCGGGCTCAGAGTCACCAGACGAATTTCTTTGGGGCGGAAAACTCGCACTGGAATACACAGCCGATTCCGGTGCGTTTTATTATGCGTTGATATCTCGTGGCTATAAGGCCGGAGGGTTTAATCTGGATCAAGCCGTGCCTGTCGAGCAAAGGGAGTTTGATACTGAAACCATGCTTAACTATGAGCTTGGGGTGAAGCAACAGTATTTAGATGGCGCGCTAAACTTGCAGCTTGCTGTGTTCTACCAAGACCGCAACGACATACAAAGCAAGCAATCGATAGTGCGATCCATTGCCACTGGCGTTGTTGGTGGAATCTGTCCGTGCGATTTCACTGACTTCACAGGTAATGCGGCCCAAGGCACCAATACCGGTCTTGAGATGGAGATTAACTGGCAGGCGACTGAGCAATTGCAACTATGGCTGAATGTCGGCGTACTGGATACCGAGTTTGGTGATTTCGAAACGTGTGAACATGTGTTGGCAGACTGCGAAAACGGGCTTAGCTTCAACCTTGATGGCCGCGCCCAGGCCCATGCGCCAGAGTATCAAGCGAACCTTGGGGGTCAATACAACTTTGGTGATCACTGGTACGTAATTGGCTCAGTAGACGTGAAAGATGAATTCTATTTTTCAGAACGCCATAATGTTCGCTCAGACAGCTACGAGTTGTTTAATCTTGAAGCGGGTTTTCGCGGAGAGAGCTGGACCGTTGCAGCCTATGGCAAAAACCTGAGTGACGAGCTGGTTCAAACTCGCGGCTTCGGCGCTTTCGGCAATGATCCGCGCAAATTCTATGAGC
This sequence comes from Pseudomonadales bacterium, assembly GCA_045105115.1. Classification (GTDB taxonomy): domain Bacteria; phylum Pseudomonadota; class Gammaproteobacteria; order Pseudomonadales; family JAUIET01; genus JAUIET01. The sequence goes on from JBGCDE010000107.1 coordinate 14,362, forward strand.
TGGAGCCGTACAATCAGTTTGCAGCGCCTCGAGTATTGGGCGTTAAAGCAAGTATGGAATTTTAAGTGCAACACTTACGGAGACTATCACCATGAAACTATCAGTTGAACTGAGTATGTACCCACTGCAAGACGGCTACAAAGACAAGATCAAGGCGTTTCTCGCTGATTTAAATGATTCTGCGGAAGGGCTTGAGATTCGAACATCGAATATGAGCACCCGTATTTTTGGAGAATATGCCGACGTTAGCGATTGTTTGAATGCAGCAATGCTGCGCTCTATGGAACAATATGGGAAGATCGTTTTCGTGTGCAAATACTTGCAAGGTGACGCGCGCGAACTGAGCGGGTATGAATGAAGCACTGAGTAATGCCTGGCAGGCGACCAGCACACTTGAGCTGGTGTCAGTTGTATTCGGCTTGGCCTATGTGGTGTTGGCAGCAAGGGAAAACGCCTGGTGTTGGCCAGCCGCACTCGTAAACACAGCGACCGCCATCATATTGTTCTGGGACGCCAGCTTGTTAATGGAGTCAGGGCTCAATGTGTTTTACCTGCTTATTGCTGTCTATGGTTGGTGGCAATGGCAGTATGGCGGTTTGGACAAGAGCGAGTTACAAATCAGTACCTGGCCGCTGAAAAACCACATTTTTGTGCTGGTGGCGATCGTCTTGCTTAGCCTCGCAAGTGGTTCAATCCTAAGCAGTAATAGCACAGCTGCGCTTCCCTATCTAGATTCATTAACAACTTGGTCGGCGGTTATCTGCACATGGATGGTGACTCAGAAAATTCTGGAGAACTGGCTGTATTGGATTGTTATTGATGCGGCGTCAATCTATTTGTACATTGACCGGGAGCTTTATTTGTACGCGCTATTGTTTGCGTTGTTTACAGTAATCGCTGTTTATGGCTATTTCCGATGGCGCACTGCATACCTCGCAGGTTCGCATGAACAAACCGTTTGATCCGGCGTTCAAGCATGCGCTGCGCGAGTGGCGAACTTGGCCAGTTGACAATGAACCTGATGTTATCAAGCAGTTTGACGCGGGGCTCAATCACAAGACAGCACTCATTAAAGCGGCTGAAAAAACGTTTGTTCTGAAAGTGTTTTTATCGAATGCTGACAAGGCTTTGGCCGCTCAGTATTGGGCCGCGGCGATTGACGTTTCGCCGGCTATCATTTTCCAATCCGATAAGTCTGATTACTGCCTGATGGAATATGTCGGCGCTAACAGTCTGGCTGGAAGGTCGATTGATGATGGAGAGTTACAGGCCTTGGCCACGTCCTTAAACACTATGCACTCGACACCGGCCGAATCAATTGCAAAAATAAGCGGTGAGTTCGATATTTTTTATTGGTGCAATCAATATCTACCCACTGCCGGCGATTGTGCTAAACGAATTCACCTGGCGCTTCAGGAAATTTTAGGAAGCTACGAAGCAGACCTTACTGTGCGTTGTTTTTGTCACAATGACTTGGTTGCAGAAAACTGTTTCATACAGCAGGGCAAAGCTGTATTTATCGATTGGGAGTTTGCGCAGTGGCATAACCCCTGGTTTGATCTCGCGTCAATTATTTATTATCTAAAGCTGGATACCGGGCAAAGCCGCTTGTTTCTCAAAACGTATTGCTCAGGCTTCGAAGAAAAAGTTGCGGAAGATATATTCTTAACATCACAAATCGCTCTTCTATGGGGCGACATGCTTTGGCATCTGGCAATGTATGGCGAGAGTTTCTGGCCAGCTCTGAGCAATAAGATGAGGGACTTACAAGGGCTTGCAAGACAGCTCGATACCGAGCTGCCCACCCCAACAATAGTTATTTGAAATCAGCAGCGCTGTGTCGTTCAACAACGCGAGTGTCTTCATCGCCCCACGCTCGGTTAACACGGCGTCCACGCTGCACAGCGGGTCGTTCGTTGATGGCCGTGGCCCAGCGCACCACATTTTTGTAAGACGCAACATCGAGAAACTCTGACGCTTCGTAGATATTGGTTAATACGAGAGCGCCATACCAGGAGTAAATCGCCATATCGGCGATATTGTATTCATCACCGCACATGAATTCGCGCGTAGCCAGATTTTGATCCAACACATCAAGCTGACGTTTTACTTCCATCGCGTAGCGGTTGATTGGGTATTCAAACTTCTCAGGCGCGTAAGCGTAAAAGTGACCGAAACCACCACCCAAAAATGGCGCGCTGCCCATTTGCCACATTAGCCAGGAAAGACATTCAGCGCGCGTTGCAGGGTCAGTTGGGTAAAATGCGCCAAATTTTTCAGCGAGATAAATCATTATGGCACCGGATTCGAATACACGCGTGCCTGGATCAGTACTACGATCAAGCAGCGCCGGGATTTTTGAATTCGGGTTGATATCTACAAAGCCACTGCCGAATTGTTCACCTTCACCGATATTGATCAGGTAGGCGTCGTATTCGGCCTCGCTCTTACCCATCTCAAGCAGCTCTTCCAACAACACGGTTACTTTAACGCCGTTTGGTGTAGCCAATGAATACAGCTGCAGATCATGCTCACCAACAGGTAGCTCTTTATCGTGAGTAGCACCGGCAACGGGTCGATTAATATTCGCAAATCGGCCGCCGCTTTCGGCGTCCCAGGTCCAGACTTTGGGGGGAACGTAGCTTGGCGAGTCAGACATAAATGTTTCCAGAACTTGATAACGAGATAGAGCGATCATTATACCTGCTTTACAAGCCTTTCTGCATGACTCAAAGTGAGACGATGAAATCCAGCAAACTGATCGCCGAAGAATTCGAATTGACGAATTTACCAGACGATTTTCATGACAATCCGTACCTGTACTATCAGGCGTTGCGAGAGCATCTACCAGTGAAACGGCTGAGTGATGGTAGTGTATTGTTAAGCCGTTATCGTGATTTGGATCAGGTGTATCGACAGCAAGCCGTATTCAGTTCGGACAAGCGTGCTGAATTCAAGCCTAAGTTTGGCGATAGCTCTATCTATGAGCATCATACAAGCAGCCTGGTGTTCAATGATCCGCCTGGGCATACCCGTGTTCGGCATTTAATGCAGGGGGCATTGTCGGCCAAAGCGGTATCGCATATGAGTGAAGGCTTGATATCACTAGTAGACCGTTTACTGGATGATGCTGAAACTCGCGGTACTATTGATTTGATTGACGATTTTGCATCGGCGATTCCGGTTGAGGTGATTGGCAATTTACTGGGTATTCCTTTGCAAGATAGAGGTCCACTAAGGGACTGGTCGCTGTCGATTCTTGGAGCGCTTGAACCGAGTAGCTCTGTAGAATTTCTGAATGAGGCAAGTCGGTCTGTTGATGAATTCGTGTTGTTTTTAAGAGACCTAATTGCGCAGCGAAGGAAACAGTTGGGTAATCCGGAAGTTGATGTGTTATCCCGCTTGATCATTGGCGAGGGAAAGCGTGGCGGCAAAACGGAATTAAGCGACACTGAGCTTTATCACAATTGTATTTTCTTGCTCAATGCGGGTCATGAAACGACGACGAATCTAATCGGTAATGGTTTGATGGCATTATTGGATTGGCCTGAACAGCTGCAAAAATTACTAGCAGCACCTGAGTTGATTGATAGTGCTGTTGAAGAATTTTTGCGATTCGAGAGTTCGAATCAGTTAGGAAACCGCAGGGCTATGGAAACCTGCGAAGTGGGTGGTGTGGCACTTGAGGCGGGTACTTTAATTACGCTGTGCATTGGGGCTGCGAATCGTGATCCTGATGTGTTTGATAATGCTGACAGCCTGGATATCGCGCGCAGTCCGAATCGGCATTTGGCGTTTGCGGTGGGGCCGCATTTTTGTTTAGGTGCGAACTTGGCGCGTTTGGAAGCAACGATTGCGATTGGGCGGTTTTTGCAGAGGTTTCCGCGTTATGAGTGTGCCGGAGGTTTGGAGCGTGGGAAGCGGGTTCGGTTTCGGGGGTATTTGCATGCGCCGGTTAGATTATGGTGAATGGAATTTTACGGCGTAAAGACCATGTAGCGAGACCGGTGACAAACCGAATATAGGTTAGCGGGACACGCCGTGAATCCATCCCTGGAGGCTTCCCTAAAGGACCTACTGTTGGTGTGTTCGGGGTCCCTCCCTCACACAGTCCCGCTAACCTATATTCGGTTTGCCACCTCAGTGGATGCTTTTTGATTTAGTGGCTTGAATCAGGTTTAAGCAAAACTTTACTAAAAAACTCACTGCGACTATTCACTTTCGCCTTATGAAAAATACTTTGTATGTGCGTTCGCAAAGTTGCCATGGATATATGCAATTCATCGCACATGATTTTGTCCGGTTTTCCCTCCAGCAATAGCACCGCAACATCCAGCTCCCGTTTCGTGAGTAGCAATTTGTCTGACAAGTATCGGCGCGTGGCTGCAAGGTCTCGCTCTGGTGGTGCGTGTTTCGCAAACGAGATGTTGCGCATGGCGTTTCTGAAGTGCGGGGCAATCATATTTAGAATATCGAGTTCGCGTTGACCGAAGTTCTCACGACCTTTTGAGCGCCACACTCTGAAGTCACCGATATTCTGATCCGCATTGTCGAATACGTAGATATTAATTCCGTAAAACAAACCATCTTTATGCAGGAAGTCATTGAAGAACTCTGTTTTTACCAAATCTTCCTGGGCAATAACCTGGTTGACCGATACGGCACTTTTATGGCGCTGTAGCTTATGTGTTATTGGGTCGTGAAATTGATAGTACTGTTCGTAAAGATTGAGGTTGTCGGCCGACATATTCAGAAACACTGGGTTACTGAACTCCTGGGCGTCACTGTTCCAAACGTAGGAGGCAAAGTGGTCGGCATGCAGTAAGTCCAGCAGTTCTTTGCCGGTATTTTCTCTGATCTCACGGTCATCGAGACTGTTATTCAGATGCTCAATAACCGCGAGTAGCTGACGCCATTCTTTCTGTTCAAGGTTCATGGTGAAGTAACTATCTGTGTATTTTTCAGCCGCGTAAATCAACAAAATTGATGATACAGCTGGCAAAGCGAGTATCGTAGTCTGTTTGCCAGAATTAGGAGAAAAACGTGTATCGACTATTTATTGCGGCATTGCTGCTCACGGGCGTAATCGCCTGCGAAAAACAGGAAGTGACTAAACAAGGCCCTTCCGCACCAGTGGTTTCTGAAGCTGGGGAAATAGAGCAGAAAGTGCAGCAAGCATTGCAGCGCGCTGAGCTATTGTCGAATTTGAACGCGTTCATCACTGTTGATGGCGAAGGGGCACTGCGGGCGGCGAAAGATCTCGATGCGGTGGATGGTGACAAAGGCCCGCTGGCAGGTGTGCTGCTTGCGATAAAAGACAATATACATGTGGCTGGCTTAACAAATACAGCGGGTACACCTGCATTAAAGGGCTTTGTGCCAGACGAGGACAATCCGGTGATTGCAAGGCTTAAGAACGCGGGTGCGATTGTGTTGGGTAAGGCCAATATGCATGAGTTGGCCTTTGGCATAACCAGTGATAACACGGCGTTTGGGCCAGTTCGAAACCCGGCAAATCCAATGATGTTTGCCGGTGGTAGCAGTGGCGGTACGGCGGCGGCGGTTGCGGCGGGTATTGTTGAGGCAGGCTTGGGTACTGATACGGGCGGTTCGGTGCGTATTCCGCCCGCGCTGACGGGAGTAACGGGGTTTAGGCCCAGCAGCGGTCGCTATCCAAGCGGAGCGGTAACGCCAGTGTCTGATACGCGCGACACTATTGGGCCCATTGCGGCGAACATAACGATGCTGGCCAAACTGGATGCGGTTATATCGGGTGATGAAGCTGGTTTACCGTTGGTAACTCTCAAAGGATTAAGACTGGGTGTTGATCGACCCTACTTCTACTCAGGACTCGACCCGCACGTAGAGCAGTGCATGAACAGCGCATTGACTCGCCTACAAGCTGCCGGGGTGGAATTGGTTGAAGCGGAAGTGCCAGAACTTGCGGATTTGCTGGCGCGCAGTGGTTTTCCTATCGCGATATTTGAAGCGGTGCGTGATTTAACGACCTATTTGAGTGAATACGAGACCGGTTTGAGTTTGGCCGACCTTGTGGCCGGCGTGGCCAGTCCTGACGTGCAAACGGTGTTTGCGGGTGCCACTACTCCGGCAACTGCTATTCCTGAGAAGACCTATGAGCAGGCTTTGTTAGCTCTGACCCGATTAGAGCAATTGTATGCGGTGTATTTCGAGCAGAATAAATTGGCTGGCATGGTCTTTCCAACCACCAAGTTACCAGCACGTCCTATCAAAGGTTCTGTTGAGACCGTAGACCTGAATGGCGCTAAAGCACCCACCTTCCCCTCTTATATTCACAATACAGACCCAGCGAGTATCGCCGGTATTCCGGGCGTAAGCCTGCCAATTACCACCGGTTGCGAAGGCTTGCCAGTCGGTCTTGAAGTTGATGGGCCGGCCGGTAAAGACCGTGCGGTTTTGGGGGTTGCGCTAGCGATTGAAGAACTTTTAGCCACTCCAGCTGTGGAATCATAGCCGCATATGGAGTTTTTGCGACAGATACATAGTCCAGTTAGGCGCGGCTATTGACAGTGTCAGCAAACTGTCATTATATGACACCGTTTTAGACATAAAATAAAATATTTTGTATCACTTTAAAGTTAATCGAGGACTTAGCATGACTTTAACTACCCGCAAGTACGCTGCCTTACTGACAGCACCTGTTCTTTGCTCCAGCCTGGCAACCGCCGGCGAATTGGAGGAAATCATTGTCACCTCGCAACACCGCGAGCAAAACGTTCAAGACGTGCCTATCACGGTCACGGCTATTGGTGCTGATGAGCTGAAGGAAGCTGACATCTTTGACGCTGCCAGTATCGCGCTGCATGTACCAGGCATGTCTTATGGGGAATTTTCTGCTGGCCAGGCGTTGATCTCTATGCGTGGCATCAGTTCGGCTGATGACGGTGCGGGTCTGGATAACTCCGTTGGTTTGTTTCTTGATGGCGTATACATAGGTCGTTTGGCGTCTATCAACTTTGACATGTTTGATCTGGAGCGAATTGAGGTTCTCAAGGGACCGCAAGGCACTTTGTTCGGTCGAAACTCGATTGGTGGGGCAATTAGTGTTGTTTCACAGAAGCCTTCTGATGAATTCACGGGCAAAATTGGAATGACCGTCGGTAACGAAGGCATATTGCGCTACCAGGGTTTTGTCAGTGGTCCACTGTCTGACTCTCTGGCAGGCAAGTTTACCGTGAGCCATAGAGAACACGACGGGTATGTGGATAACCTCGTGTTGGGCACGCAATTACAAGACGAGGATCAGACGTCGCTTCGTGGACAGTTACGTTTTTCAACCGAGTCAAGCGACTGGCTTTTGTCTGCTGACTGGATGGAAGACGACCGTGCGGATATGGGCCGTACGCCAATTGAAAGCAATGCGCCGGTTGTAGAGATTGCGGCTGCCAATGGCGTGACCGGGCCTCGCCAGCAAGCCTCACCAGCCGACGGCTTTTCGAAGCGTGAAGCCAGTGGTATCAGCCTTCAAGGTGATATTGAATTCGAAAACGGTACCCTCACTTCTATAACAGCTTTTCGCCACGCTGAAGCCGACTGGGAAATGCAGTCTGTAGGTGCTGGCCTCGGCGCAATCGGCTTACCTTTCGATGAAGTATTCGATGACATTATTGAAGACATTGATACGTTCTCTCAGGAGTTACGCTGGACATCCAATATGGATGGCAACTTCAACTATACCGCTGGTGTATTTTTCTTCACCGAGGAAACCGACCGTACTGAGCAGTTCAAGATTACGGCGGCAGGTACTTATAACGGTTTCGCAGTGCAGGACGTTGGCACTCAGAACATTATCGGTAACGAATATACCCGAACGCAAAATGAAACAACCAGCTATGCGCTATACGGCCAAGGCACCTGGGACATCAGTGAGACACTCGCGCTGACCTTCGGTGCGCGCTATACATTGGATGAGAAGGACTACAGTGCAACATCAGTCGATTGTGGTGGCGACCGCACGGGCACGCCGTTTGAGAACTTTGCAGAATGCCAAGGCGTAGGCGGTAGTCTGAACATTGTCTCTGAGTCTTTCACAGTTACACCCAACGACGACTGGGATGACTTCTCACCTATGGTGTCTTTGCAGTATCGTCCTACTGACGGAATCATGTTGTTCGCCACGGCGTCCAAAGGCTTCAAGAGCGGCGGTTTCGCAGGCTCTCAAGGCGTAGAGGCTGTTGCCGGCGACCCGGTTGAACCGGAAACTGCGTTGAACTATGAGCTTGGTTTCAAAGGCGATCTTTTTGACAATACTGTGCGATTGAACGCCACGGCCTTCGTTACCGATTACGAAGACCTGCAAATCGTTCGCTTTGGTCCGGTTGACGGCTCAGCGTTCGGCACGTTTGTAACGGCTAATATTGGTACGGCTGATATTCAAGGCGTTGAGATGGATTTCGTCTGGAACATTGGTGACAGCTTTCAATTAAGCGGGAACTACGCCTACCTGGACACTGAAGTGAACGGTCTGATCATTGAGACGGCTAATGGAATAATAGACGCCTCTGGCAGTGACCTGCGCCAAGCACCAAAGAAGTCTTACAACATTGCGGCTAAGTATATGGTGCCAACAAGTCACGGCACTTACGACTTCCGCATTGAGTTAAGCCATATGGACAGACAGATCACTGACTACCTGGACCAGCGCACACGTATTGACGCACATGACCTAATTGATGCACGATTTGCATGGACGTCCGAGAATGAAAATCTGGAAATCGCCTTATGGGGCAAAAACCTTGCGGAAGAAGATTATATCTCTCACAGCTATGTGATTGGACCGGGTGTTATCGGTGTTTGGGGCGCGCCTCGAACCTACGGTGTAACAGCCACCTGGAGCATGTAATTACTCTTTCCTTAAGTGATTTAGGAATAAAGGCGCGCTAAAAACGCGCCTTTTTTTTGATATGAAAAAAACCGTTTTAGTATTCTTTACTCTGTGCAGCCTTGCAGCCTGTGTTAATCAACCGCAATCAAGTTCTGTAGCAAACGGCAACGTGGAAATTATTCGCGATGAATACGGCACGGCGCATGTATATGGCAACACCGTTTACGATGTGTTTTATGGTTATGGCTATGCGGTGGCGCAGGACCGTTTGTTTCAAATGGACATGGCCCGGCGCAGTGCGGTGGGAACGGTCGCTGAGGTATTGGGCGCAGACTACGCGGATTTTGACGAGCAAACTCGACACCTGTTTTCACCTCAATCTATTCGCGATCAATTAAGCGCGCTTGGGGAAGATGATCTGGCCGTTTTTGAAGGCTACGCCGCCGGCATGAATGCATGGTTAGCGCGTATCAACGAGCAGCGCAGCACTTTGCTACCTCTGGAATTCAGTGAATATGATTTCGAACCCGGTGAATGGTCAGCTTATGACGTGGCCATGGTGTTTGTCGGCACGATGGTCAACCGTTTTGGTGACTACAACACAGAACTCGATAACGCCCGCATTCTAAGCCTGCTTGCCAAAGCACACGGTGCAGAGACAGCAAAGTCGATATTCGACGATTTAAACCCCAGATACACCGAAGGAACACCGACATCAATTAGCTCAAGCGATTGGCAAATGCCGCAAGTCTCGAACAAGGCATCGTCGCATCACTTGGTCAGCGAATACGCCAGCACGGTTCAAACTTCACCTTCCGATATTGCGACCGGTTTCAGCAATTGTTTTGTGTTGGGTCCAGATAAGGCCAGCGGCGCTAATTCAATATTGGTCAACGGGCCACAGTTTGGCTGGTATGTACCGGCTTACGTTTATTCAATTGGCTTGCATGGTGCGGGTTTCGACATTGTTGGAAACACACCGTTTGCGTACCCGGTTATCTTGTTTGGACACAATGCGGATATCGCCTGGGGCAGTACCTGGGGTGCAGGTGATATCGTTGATCTTTTCGAGCTAACACTGAACCCTGAGAATACCGATCAATATTGGTATGAAGGCGAGTACAGGGATTTCGAACAAAGAACAGAAACGATCGCTGTATTGGGAAGTGACAGTAGAGAGATCACAGTGCGTCGCAGTGTACACGGACAGGTGACACACTTTGATGCTGAAAATGGCGTAGCCTACGCCAAGCGACGAGCATGGGACGGTACAGAGTTGCAATCCATGCTGGCATGGATGCATTCAGGCCGCGCCAGTACTCCGCAGGAGTGGCTGGAGTACGCAGACGACGCCGCACTGAACATCAATTGGTATTACGCCGACCGCAAAGGCAATATTGCTTACGCGTTTGTGGGTCATTATCCAGAGCGCAGTGCAGGCGCTGACAACCGCTTTCCAAGCAATGGCGACGGCAGCGGCAATTGGGGGGAAACGCAGAGTTTTTCGAAAAATCCGCACAAGGTGAACCCGGAAAGCGGTTATATAGCAAACTGGAACAACAAGCCTGCGCAAGGTGTACTGAATCCGGATGAGTTCTGGTATTCCTGGTCTACAGCAGACCGAGTCGACTACCTGCACACAGCCATCGATGCTCAAGACAAAATGACCCCGGAGCAAGCCTGGGATGTTGTGGAAGGGAGTTCGTACGGTGACATCAATATTCGCTATTTTCTGCCATTGATTGAGACGGCCGCACAGCAGCATTCAAACAGTTCTGTCAGGAGCGCACAGCAGCTGTTATCCGCTTGGGATAAACACTCGCGTGATGCAGACGGCGACGGCTTTTACGACGGCCCTGGCACTTTGCTATTCCAGACCTTTTTGCAGCAGTTGCTGAAAGACGTTCTTGAAGATGATCTCGGAGAGGCATTCCCCTGGTTTCAGACAACGGGCTACCCTACTGAAGGTGCACCAACAGGATCGGGCGTCAATATTTCGGCCGGATTGAAAACGCTAGTTGAGGCGTTAAATGGTCGTAGTCGATTCGACTATCTGAATGGTCAAACTGCCAATCAAGTCGTCGCTGATACGCTCAAGTCTGTTTACGACTCCCTGATTACAGACCACGGTGACGATCCAGCTGATTGGCAAATGGCTAACGCACCGCGCCCGTTTACTCATAAGAACTTTCTGGGTATTCCGCAAACTCTGGAGAGCTCAGCAATGCTCGCGCCGATAGAGCAAAATCGCGGTACTGAAAATAATATGATGTTGCTGCAGGAAGACAAGATTATTGGCTATGAAGTGGTGCCACCCGGTAACAGCGGTTTTATCAGCCCACAGGCTGAGAAAGACGCCAACTTCAGCAATCAGTTTGAACTGTACAATAAATTCCAGCGCAAACGACTGTGGTTTTATCGCGCCGATGTAGAGGCCAATTCAGTAAGTTCAGAAAAACTGAACACGCGCTAGAAAAAACTCCCGAACTGCAGTATGTTGGGCGAATGAATACGATTCTTTACCCCACTACAAACTTGCAAGCTACCGAGCAACTGATCGTTGATCGGGCAGAAGGCGTTTACATTTATGATGATCAGGGCAACCGCTATCTAGAAGGTTTAGCGGGTCTTTGGTGTACAGCGCTTGGCTACGGCAATCAGGAAGTGATTGCTGCCGCTTCAGAGCAAATGCAACAACTTAGCTTTGGTCATATGTTTGGCGGCAAAAGCCATGAACCAGGGCGACAGCTGGCCGCTACATTAGCGGAAATGGTGCCTGTTCCTAATGCCAAAGTGTTTTTTGGCAACTCCGGTTCTGATGCCAATGACACCCACGTTAAGTTGCTTCGCTATTACTACAAAGCGATTGGCAAGCCTGAGAAGCGAAAGATAATCACTCGAGATCGCGCCTACCACGGTGTTACCGTGGCCGCAGGTTCGCTCACCAGCCTTCCGGCAACCAGAGCACATTTCGACTCGCCTTTGGACGCGCTGGGTATACTGCAAACCGATCACCCACATTATTATCGTGGCAGGCAAAATGATGAAACTGAAACCGAATTTGTCGATCGTATAGTTGGCAACCTGGAACGTCTGATCAATGACGAAGGCGCTGACACGATAGCTGCTTTTATTGCTGAGCCGATTACCGGTGCCAGTGGTGTTATTGTGCCGCCACCTGGCTACTACGAGAAAGTGCAGGCTGTACTCAATCAAAACAACATTTTGTTTATTGCCGATGAAGTTATCACCGGCTTTGGGCGTACCGGTGCCGATTTTGGCTGCACCACAATGAACATCCAACAACCCGATATGATGACGCTTGCCAAGCAGCTGTCATCAGCGTACTTCCCGATCAGCGCCAGCATAATCAGTGGCGACATATACGATGCCATTGCTGAGTTAAGCAATGAAGTCGGGGTGTTCGGTCATGGTTACACCTACAGTGGGCACCCTGTGGGCTGTGCGGTTGCATCAAAGGTACTGGAAATATATCAGCGCGAAAACATGTTCGATACGGCCGCAGATACTGGGGAGTACTTGCAGCGCCGTATGCGTGAATTTGCTGACCATCCACTGGTAGGCGAGGTACGCGGTAAAGGTCTTATTGTTGCTGCCGAATTGGTGGCCAATAAAGAAAGCGGCCAAGCCTTTGAAGGTGGAGTGGTGGGCAACTACGCGGCGCAACGCTGCCAGGACCATGGCCTGATTGTTAGGTGTGTAGCCGGTTCATCAATCGCATTGTGCCCTCCTCTCATTTTTACTAAAGCACACATTGATGAGGCGATCAGCACGCTTGCTGTTGTGCTTGATGAAACACTCGAATTTGCACGCAAGGACAATAAGCTGGTATGAAAATAGGGATTTTGCAAACTGGTCGCTCACCGGACGAAATCGCCGGTAAATATGGCCAGTACGACACCTTGTTTCGGAAGTTACTTGCAGGGCGAGGTTTCGAGTTCGACACTTATGCCGTGCTGGATGACGTGCTGCCAGACTCAGTAGATGCCGCTGACGGCTGGCTGATCACCGGTTCCAAATTTGGTGTCTATGAGCCGCATTCATGGATAGCGCCACTGGAATCATTTTTACGCGAAGCGTATGCAGCGGATATCCCAATCATAGGCGTGTGCTTCGGGCATCAGATACTCGCACAAGCGCTGGGTGGAACCGTTGAGAAGTTTGATGGCGGCTGGTCTGTCGGTAAAGTGGCTTATCAGACTGCAAAAGACGAGCAAGCCACCGAACTGATGGCGTTTCACCAGGATCAGGTCACCGCTATTCCCGATGACGCAGAAGTGATTGGCAGCACTGATTTTTGCCAGTTCGCCATGCTCGCTTATGGCAACAAAGCACTGACTGTACAACCACACCCCGAATTCACGGCCGATTTTATGGTAGACCTGTTAAAGGCGCGCGGCGATATGCTGCCAGACGATATTGTTGAACAAGCAAATAAAAATCTCGCCGGCGATAATGCGAATGAGCAGCTTGCCGATCATTTCGAACATTTTTTCAAAACACGAGAGATCAAGTTATGAAACGAGTATTCAATTCATGTCTATTGGGATTGGTGCTTTCTGTAGCACTTTTAAGCTCCGCTGCAACTGTTGGAATGGACAGCGCCACAAAATCAGCTTTGTCTGCGAGCATCGAAGGTGAACATAGAACCGTTGAAGACAAAGCCAGAGATCAATATCGAAAGCCTCAGCAGGTTCTGGATTTTCTGGGCTTCAAAAGCGATATGACGGTTGTCGAAATCTGGCCAGGTGGCGGCTGGTACAGCAAAATATTGGCACCTGCGTTGCAGAAAGATGGCAAATACTACGCGGCCACTACTGGACTCAACCCGCCGTACGGTTATCAACGACGTGGCCTTAGCGCTATGCTCAGCACCTTCGGTGAAACACCCGACTTGTTTCGCGATGCTGTTATCACTGAGTTTCTCGAGCCCTACTCACTCGACGTCGCCCCCAAGGGCAGCGCCGATATGATTCTCACCTTTCGGAACATGCACAATCTGTTTGCGGATGGCTATGGCGAAGGTCGATACGCCGATCTTGTTTTTCAGGTGATGTTCGACACACTCAAGCCAGGAGGCGTTTTAGGCGTTGTAGATCATCGCTGGCCTGACCCTGCGACCGAAGATCCAAAGGCCGCCAACGGTTATCTCTCCGTAGAACGCACGCTTAAACATGCAGAAGCAGCAGGCTTTAAACTTGCAGACCAGTCAGACTTGTTGGCAAATCCAAAAGATACTCACGATCATCCAGAAGGCGTATGGACCTTACCGCCCAGTCTTGCCTTAGGTGACAAAGACAAAGATAAGTATCTTGAGATAGGCGAGTCTGATCGATTCGTGTTGAAACTCGTCAAACCCGCCGAGTAAGCTTCACTGCTCAGCGATGTGAGCGTAACTGCAAGTGACGTCGGCGTTGTTCGCGAACCTGCTCACGTTGAGTCTCGCTCACAGCCATAAATCCCGGAATGTTTTTTTCTAAATCAGCAATATTGAGCACTGTGGCGCTAGGATATTGTTGATCGGATAGCTGACCGCTAACACCATCCCAGCGAATCAAAAACAACCCCCTGGCCAATACACCACTGTCCAGCCAGTTTGGATAACCGGGATCATTCTGGCTGATCACATAGTAATACGCACCATCATCTGCCTGCACAGACTGCCGGGTAGTCAAACTGGAAATTTGGTTAGCATGCTCAAGTGACGCAAACCACATATCCGTAAGCTGTATTGCTTGATAGTGAGCGTTGGTCTTCGGCATCCGCAGCAATAGTACCTGGTTGTCAGCAAGTGCAAAATGTCCGCCGCTCATCCAGCGCCCTTTCGCACCACCCAAGGCATATGTGTCGTAAGGCGGGGCCACGGCGTTTGCTTCTCGGGCATCTATGTAACGGCGATTCACAAAGCTGGGCCAAGTGCGAGCGGTTGTTGAGAACATTGTTGTTGCCGCTTCAATTCGGTCGGCCAATTCGTTGGCCGTTTCCGGTGGCTTTCTTTTGCCTTCAAAGCCCACACGGTCAATATGAATATGGCCTGTTACTTCATTGTTCCAGTTATCATAAATATGACGCGCGAATAATGTCGTCGCATTCGAAGGGTTTGGCATCCAGCTACCATCATTTTTCTCGGCAGACACTAAAACCTCAAAGCGCCCTTGTTCATCGAATTCGATGTCTTCGAAGTTCAAGTAAGCAACCGATTTTCCGCTGCCATCCCAGGGCCGGCCTGCGTATATTTGCAACTCCAATCGCACGGCGGAACCAAGTGCCCCCCATACCCGATACGTCTCACCGCCTCGTATTGGAGAAAACGCATAACGTTGATCCGGATTATCGCCACCTTCTTTCAGCCAGAAATCCAGAATGCGGAAATAGGGAAAGTCAGCGTCTTGCAGTACTTCTGCTTCCATGCCTTTCGCAAATGATCGCAGCAGGTGCCGGTAGCCACCTACTTGCTCATGCTCTGTGCCGAATGAAGGTGACAGCCGAATGTCTCTCTCCGCCTGCTGCAGGGTTTTGATCAAGTTTTGGAACGAGTCGGCTAGTTTATTTTCCGCCGGCAAAGGCGATTGTTCGGCAAGACTTCCGTAGGCGAACGAGAATAATAAGAATATGAATCCTATTCGTGCACGTAAGTTCTTCATAGCAGGGTTATTGCTCGCTTAGTCTTCCGTTAGCCGAAGCCAATTCGCGTAGGTTGTTGGCAGCCTGCCAATAGTCTTTCGCCGCACCGCTGGCTTGCGAATGAATTTCGTCAATCTGAGCCACCACATTATCAAGCCCTATCTCGTCGGCATAGCACATTGGACCACCACGCCAGCGTGGAAATCCATAGCCGTTGAGCCAAATCACATCAATGTCTGAGGCGCGAATAGCAATTCCCTCTTCCAGTATCTTCGCACCTTCATTGATCAGAGCGAGAATCAAGCGTTGTTGAATTTCTTCAACACTAATATCGCGCGGCTTAATCCCGCGCTCACTCGACTCGACCTGAAGTAATTGCACGGCTACTTTGTCATCCAGCTTTTTGCCGTCTGCGTAATCATAAAAGCCGGCTGACGTTTTCTGGCCCAGTCTTTCATGTTCAACCATTAAATCCGCAGCCCGGAAAAACAATGGATCATTAGGAGGATCATCGCGCTCTCTTCTGGCCTTGTAACCAATATCAATGCCCGACATATCGGTCACAGACAACGGCCCCATTGCCATTCCCCATTGCTGCATTGCGGCGTCAATGTGTGATGGTGTAGCACCTTCAAGCAGCAAGGCGTTCGCCTCACGGCCATAACAACTGTACATGCGGTTGCCAACGAACCCATAGCAAACACCGACGGCACACGCTATCTTGCCAATTCGTTTGGCGACGCTTAATGCAGTAAGCAAAGTGGTGCTGCTGGTGCGCTCGGCGTCCACCACTTCAAGAAGCTTCATCACATGCGCAGGGCTGAAAAAATGCATACCCAGCACGCGCTCCGGGTGTTGAGTTGCATCGGCAATGGTATTGATATTCAAGTAAGAGGTATTGCTTGCAAGTATGGTGTCAGGCCTGCAAATCGAATCCAACTCCGCGAAAATTTCGCGTTTTACCTGCATGCTCTCAAACGCTGCTTCAACCACCAAATCAACATCCGCGAAATCCGCATAGTTCTGCGAGCCTTGTATCAGTTCGATATTGGCTTGCATCTGCAGTTCAGAAATACGACCACGTTGCTGTGATTGCTGGTAACGCTTTTTGATTAGCGCCAAGCCGCGCTGGAGATTATCTTCCGACAACTCGAGAAGTGTGACCTGCATACCAGCAGATGCGAAACACATCGCGATGCCTGTGCCCATGGTGCCGGCACCAATTACGCCAACATGTGAGACTGTATTAGGTTTTATTGATGCATCCAGACCCGGTATCTTGCCGCAACTGCGTTCGGCAAAAAAGGCATGGCGCATAGCGCGCGATTGCGGTGACGCTTTGCATTCCAGAAAATACTCTCGCTCTTTTGCTATCGCCTCATCGAATGACATGCGCAGAGAGTTTTCAATGGAATCAATTGCGAATTGTGGCGCAGCTTGTCCACGCGCTTTTTTAGCCACAGAGGCACGCCAGGAGGCGAAGACATCCTGGCTATCATCAGGTGCGGTAACACTTATGTCGCGGGTTCTTCGTGGCCCCTTTACCAACGCATCACCTTTAGCCAGCGCTAGTGCCGCCGATAAAACATCTTCAGCATTATTGCTCTCGACTACTTCATCAAGCAGACCAAACTTAAGTGCTTTAGCGGCCGATACGGGTCGCGCTGAGGTAATCATTTCCAGTGCAGCGTTAACACCCGCAAGGCGCGGCAATCGTTGA
Organism: Pseudomonadales bacterium; assembly: GCA_045105115.1. Lineage (GTDB taxonomy): Bacteria > Pseudomonadota > Gammaproteobacteria > Pseudomonadales > JAUIET01 > JAUIET01. Next base: position 31,590 of record JBGCDE010000107.1, read on the forward strand.
GTACCGCCAGCACCCGGTATCAAGCCAAGATTGGTTTCCGGTAAACCCAGTTTGCATGAGGCAGTGGCCACTCGATAATGACCCGCCATAGCCAGCTCTAAGCCGCCGCCAAGCGCATTACCGTGCAAGGCGACCACTACTGGCTTGCTTGCGGCCTCAATGGCGTTGAGCACATCGGGCAAGTGCGGCTCCATTGGTGGTTTACCAAATTCCTTAATGTCGGCACCCGCAACAAACGTTCGACCCGCGCAACTCAATACTATCGCGGACACTTCGCTGTTGTTATTCGCGGCGCTGACAGACTGTAAAAGACCATCACGCACTGCCTGGGACAGGGCGTTGACTGGAGGATTATCAACGCTCACTACGGCTACCGAATCATTTATCGTAACGGTTACTTCAGTCATTGCATGCGCTCCAGACCATCAAAACGTTTATAGAACCTGGCTGATGCGCGCGGCAGCGGCCCTTGTGCGTTACTCAGCTGCGCCTCAATGTATTCAACTGCTCCAGGCGCCAGCAGTTTATACAAGCGCTTAACCAGCTCATACACTTCGAAACCCACCCAACCCGTTGGTAGCAACTCATCGGGAAAGTCCGGATCACGAAGCAGGATGCGTCGGTAATCATGTATTAGCATCACTCTCAATTGAAAAGCCAATTCTGGCGATGCTTCACCCGATTTCAAGCTCTTGTAAATAGGGCGATAGAATTCCAGTAATTCCGAGTACTCTTGTGCCAGCGTATCCAGGTTCCATTTATCAAGTACCAGCTGGCGAAGTGCTTTTTTCGAATGCACGTCGTCATTTCGCGCTGAGAACACAATCGCCTTGCCTACCAGATCAAGTTCTTCCAACGTTTCATCAAGAGACGTTCGCTCCGCTGACGGGTGCGCCATTATTCCATTCACTAACGAGTTAAAGCCTTGCCAACCCAGACTTTTTCGAAATTCTTCACGCTTGTCATCCGGCACAAATACCGGTGCAACGAAAGTCCATGACCCATCCCATTCTGGCATTCCCGGCGCATAGATTCTGCGAGCTGCTTTTTCGTAGTGTCCTTTGGCGTTGTCGGTAAAACAGTAGTAGCTACGCCGGCCTACTTTGTTGGCCTGCAACCAATCTTGTTGTACAACACGGAATACAGCGGTGCGTACCAGGCGCTCATTGAATCCAAATGCAGACAAAGCGTCGATCAAGCTGCCCATCCAGATCCATCCGCCATGTTGAGAAACAACATCACCGAACAAGGTGATCACCATGGATGTGCAACTGGCGTTGCGGTCTATTGCGCGCGCTGTGATGAGCTCTGAGTTAATCTTGCTCATAGCCGATTATCGATGTTGCTTAAAGGTGTTCTAAATAGCGTCAAAATCAACAACAACGTGCTCAGAAATTGGATGAGCCTGACAAGTAAGCACCATCCCGGCGGCTACTTCGGCATCACTCAAGGCATGGTTCAAGTCCATATCAACTTGTCCATCAAGAACCTTGGCCTTACACGTTGCACACACGCCTCCCTTGCACGAAAAGGGTAAGTCTGCACCATTACGCATTGCGCCGTCCAGAATGTTCTCACCATCAGCCGTAAGTTCGAAATTAATTGAACGCCCACTGACTGTCACACTGACTTTGCTGACTTGGCCCGCGTATTTCTCTGCACGAGCATGATGCTTTTCAACAACCGCTTTGGCGTCTTCGGCCGATGCGAAAAACAACTCATAGTGAATATGCTCTTCAGCAACACCGCTAGCGCGCAAGCCGCGAGATACTTCTGAAATCATTGACTCTGGTCCGCACAAGAAAAACTCGTCGGTGGCTGTTATGTCTATCAGGCCTTTTGCGTGCAGCTCACCGCCTTTGCTATTGTCCAGGCGACCGTACAAAACTTCGGCGTCCTGCTCTTCCCGACTCAATATGTTTAGCCAGTTAAAACGCGTCATGTAACGATTTTTCAGAAACCCTAGATCTTCCTTAAACATTACTGTGGCCGAGGTTTTATTGCCGTACAACAGAGTGACGTGACTCTCAGGCTCTCTTGCCAGCACAGACTTCACAATAGACAAGGTAGGCGTGATGCCACTACCTGCACAGATGAACATGTATCGCTTGGCATTGTCTGGGTGCAACTGGGTATAAAACTCGCCCTGAGGTGCCATTACTTCAACCACGTCACCGGCTTTAAGCTCGCCATTAGCAAAGCTTGAGAACAATCCATCCTCAATATGCTTGATGCCGACTCTAAGCGTGCCGTCATCAACACCAGAGCAGATTGAATACGATCGCCTCACTTCCTCATTATTGATTTTGGCTCGCAAGGTCAAATATTGGCCCTGTATAAAGGCGAATTCTGACTGTAAATTCTCCGGCACATCGAATGTGACACACACCGCCGTATCCGTTTCTGGACGCACTTCAGAGACGGTAAGCGGATGAAATTCTGTCTTACTCATAATGGATCACTTAAATGCATTTGAAATAATCGAATGGCTCCAGGCAATCATTGCACTTATACAATGCCTTGCACGCCGTAGAGCCAAACTCGCTAATCACCTGAACATCTGCCGACTGACATTGCGGACACGCCACTGCCCTGCGCGTATTGCTTGCTTCGGGTGGCGCAATGCCGTATTCCTTCAACTGCGCTCGGCCTTGTGCTGTCATCCAATCAGTTGACCAGGCGGGTGATAACAAGCTATTCACAACAACATCAGCGTGACCGGCCGATTCAAGGCAGTCCTTGATGTCTTGTTCAATTTGTTTCATGGCTGGGCAGCCCGAATAGGTTGGCGTAATGTTCACAACAAGCTGGTCTTGATCGTTTACCGCCACATCACGCAAGACACCCAAATCCCAAATAGAGAGTACCGGTATTTCAGGGTCTTTAACCTGATCGAGCAGTGCCCACAATTCCGGCCACTGAGAGCTGTCACGCGCGTGTTGGCGCTGCATTTGCTCAGGATGAATAGCCGCAATCGCAGTCACGCTTTTACCATTGCAAGCCAGGATAGGCGCGTTGCAAGTGCTGCATTTCAGCAACCAGGTAGCCATGTGTTTCTGTATGAATGCCCTCGCGACCACCGCTAACTTGCCAACTCACGTCTGGGCGCGACAAGGTTGCTTCACTTAGAACCGAATCAATTCGTGCGTCCCACGCGGGTTTAAGCTGGCTACGGTCAATACTCACGCCACTGTCGAGCAATTGCGCTTCGGCACTGGATTGCAAAAACAATTCAGGCGTGTAACCCCACAATTCATCAAAGCCGTTTTGAACACGCGTATGACTTTCATCAGTTCCATCACCCAAGCGCAGAATCCATTCTCGACTGCGGCGTACGTGATATTCCGCTTCTTTGATGGACTTAGCGGAAATTGCTGCTATTCGCTCATTACTGCTGTGTTGAAGAGCAGCAAGATATTCGATATAAAAACAGTCCAGAATAAATTGGCGCGCCATGGTGAACGCGAAGTCACCCACTGGCAATTCGTGAATTAAAAGATTGGTGAATTCGCGGCTATCTCTCATCATGGCCAGCTGATCAACCGTGCGGCCGGCAGGATCTAGTGTACTGGCGAACTCATAGTAATTGTTAGCTCGACCAAGATAGTCCAGCGCAACATTCGACAGTGCAAGATCTTCTTCAAGATACGGGGCGCTGTAACTCCACTCAGTCAGACGCTGCCCGAAAATTAAGGCATCGTCGGCTTCTGCCAGTGCAAACTGAAGCAGTGCGGATTGCTCGGTACTGATCACGTCATCCATCTGCGCACCTACATGTTCTTGATTTGTTCAGGCAGCGTGTAATGCATAGCGTGCCTGTAAGGTTTGTCGTCAGACGGGTCGTAGAAACTGCTGGCGTCTTCTTCTTGCGACGCAGTGATGTCACTGGCTTTAACCACCCAGATACTCACGCCTTCGCTTCTACGCGTATACACATCCCGCGCGTATTCAAGCGCTTGCTCGTGGTTTTCAGCGTGTAAACTACCAACGTGCTTATGATCAAGCCCACGCTTTGAGCGAATGAAAATTTCAAACAGAGGTAGAACATTTTTCTGGCTCATTGCTTATTCCTCACTGAATGCTTCAGGCTGCTGCACTGGATTGATCACGCTTCTTCTGCTCGTAAGCACGAAGTGCATCACGCACCCAGGCACCATCATCATGTACTTTTTTGTGATGGCTTACGCGGTCTCGATTGCACAATCCGTCACCACGAACAACTCGGGCGAATTCATCCCAATCAATTTCACCAAAGTCATAATGACCTCGCTGCTCATTCCATTTCAAATCATCATCAGGAATGCGCAAACCAAGATAGTCGGCCTGTGGAACGGTTTGATCTACAAAATCCTGGCGCAAACTGTCATTGCTCTTGCGCTTGATTTTCCATTTCATGGATTGCCCACTGTTCGCAGATTCAGCGTCGTGCGGGCCGAACATCATCAATGATGGCCACCACCAGCGATTCAAGGCATCCTGCGCCATCGCTTTCTGCTCATCACTGCCATTAGCCAGTGCGATCAGAGACTCATAACCTTGCCGTTGATGAAAACTCTCTTCCTTACAAATTCTGACCATTGCTCTCGCATACGGTCCATACGAAGTACGTTGCAAACTGATCTGGTTCACAATGGCCGCCCCATCAACCAACCAGCCTATGGTGCCTATGTCGGCCCAGGTCAGCGAGGGGTAATTAAAGATCGATGCATATTTCGCTCGCCCTTCATGTAAGGCATCAACCATCTCTTCACGACTGGCGCCCAGTGTTTCTGCCGCGCTGTAAAGATACAAACCGTGCCCACCCTCGTCTTGAACCTTCGCCAACAAAATGATTTTTCGCATTAAGGTCGGTGCGCGCGATATCCAGTTACCTTCTG
>JBGCDE010000108.1:0-9172 GCA_045105115.1 Pseudomonadales bacterium
GCCGCCGTCAAGCCCCCTGAGCACCGAAACCAAAGCAGCACAGGTAATCAACACCACAATAATCACGTTAAGCGAGGCACCACCGGGAATATCAAACAGATAGTTCAAACCACCTGCAGACTGCTCCGCACCGTAACCCAGCGATGTGGCAAGACCGAACATAGTCGCAATGACAGCCAATATATCAATAATGTGTCCGGGCCAACCCCAAATGCGCTCGCCCAGCAAGGGATAGAAGGCCGATCGAATCAACAGCGGCAGGCCTTTGTTATAGCAAAAAAACGCCAATGCAAGACCAACAACCGCGTACACCGCCCATGGGTGAAATGCCCAGTGATACAGGGTCGCCGCCATCGCAAGTTCTCTGGCGCCCTGATCGGTTTGATACTCCAGTCCAAAAGGTGGCTTAAGAAAATGATTCATAGGCTCCAGCACGGCATAAAACATAATGCCTATGCCAATGCCCGCGGCAAAGAGCATGGCCACCCAGCTAAGAATGGAATATTTAGGTCGGGCATCTGGGCCGCCAAGTCGAATAGACCCCATTGGCGACAGTGCGATTATGATAACGAAGATCAAAAAGAAGTTAGCGGAGTACATAAAAAACCAATCGAGGTTTTCTGTGACCCATGGTCGCATGGTGCCGAACTGTTCGGCGGCTTGCTCTGGAAACAGCAGTGTATACACAACAAATATCACTATTGCTGAGGCTGAAATTGCAAATACTGGGTTATGTACATCTAGACCGAACATTTGCACGTTGTGTTCGCCCACTGTGTGATCGGTTTGATAATTCTCGTCGTCGGTGGCGATTTGTTCGGTCACGCAGGTCTCACATTGTTATGATTTTGTTCAGCACGAGACCCTATCACAATGGTTGCGGCCAGAGTATGGCGGAGCGGTCATTTTGGCCTATGACCGACAGTATGGGTCGCAAGGTATGAGTTTTAGGAATAGTAGGTGAGCAAACTATCATGAGAAATTACGATGCAATCATTATTGGCGCCGGTGTGATCGGTGCAGCAACGTCTTTGTCTTTATCTCGAAAGGGTTGGAAGGTCTTGAGCATTGATAAATTACCGGCGGCAGGTTATGGCTCTACCTCAGGATCTTGCGCCATTATCCGGCCCTACTATTCGACCGTGGACGCATCAGCCATTGCGTTTGAGAGCCATCACTACTGGCGAGATTGGCAGGAATTTCTTGGTTTTGAAGACGAGCGTGGATTTGCGCGGTATAACAACTGTGGCGCTCTGGTAACAAAAACGCCGCACAATAATGAGCTACGTGATGCTTGCGCCATAATGGATGAACTGGGTGCAAGCTATGAGCATTTGAGTGTTGCTCAAATGCAACAGAAGCTACCAATGCTGTGCAAAGAATCTTACTACCCTGTCAGGCGCATTGATGATGAAAACTTCGGTGTTGCAAATGAAGAAGAATTGATTGGTGCAGTGTTCTTTCATCAAGCCGGCTATGTTAGTGACCCACAGCTGGCAACGCATAACTTGCAACGTGCAGCCGAACAAAGTGGAGCGCAGTTTCGCTTTAATATTGCGGTCTCTGAAATAGTGCAACAGTCTGGCCGTGTAACCGGTATACGAACCCAATGCGGAGAAGGAATAGCCGCACCCGTGGTGATCAATATTGCCGGACCACATTCTGCAAAAGTGAATGCAATGGCGGGAGTTGATCAAACAATGAAAATAAAAACTCGTGCGCTGCGCCATGAGGTAGCTCACGTTCCAGCACCGCATGCATTTGATTACGAGCACGCGGGCTGCATATTTTCCGACAGCGACATAGGCGGCTACATGCGACCTGAAGTTGGAAACAACATACTGCTTGGTAGTGAAGATCCTCCCTGCGACGACCATGCTTGGGTTGATCCGGATGATTTCAATCGTGGTTTTTCAACTATGTGGCAGTCACTAGTTATGCGCGCTGCGCAGCGCATACCGGAACTGGGTATACCGAACACGGCCAAAGGTGTTGTAGAGCTCTATGACGTGACGGATGATTGGGCTCCTATTTATGACGCCTCAGATCTGCCCGGTTTTTATATGGCGGTTGGAACCAGTGGCAATCAATTTAAAAACGCGCCTGTGGCTGGGCAAATCATGGCAGATATTGTTGAGTCCATGGAGAATGGTGGTAATCACGATATCGCCCCAGTGGACTTCCATCTGCGATATATAGACCACACTATTAGTACAGCAATGTTCTCACGCAACCGCCTTATTAATCCCGATAGCAGTTTTTCGGTATTGGGTTAAGCGCCGAAGGTGTAGGATCAGGGAGCAGTTGAACGATGAAAAACCGGCGAGCAGGTCGTGGCAAGCGTTTGTCCAACCGCGGGGGCAAAGTGCTGGAGCAATTGCCTTGGCAGACTTTAAGCAATCCATACGCACCTACAGCTGTACTGAGCGAAGAGCAGATTGAACAAATTCACGAAGCGTCTCTGACTATTCTTGAAGAGCAAGGCCTGGTGTTTTTGCTTGAAGAAGCCAGAACGCTTTTGGCTGCAGCCGGTGCAGAGCTTGATGAGAGCAACAAGCTCGTCAAATTTGATCGCGAATTGGTGCTGTCAAGTGTTGCTAAAGCACCGGCTACGATTAATTTTCACGCCCGCAATTCTGCGCACAACCTTCACATAGGTGGCAATCATTTAGCCATTTGCTCGGTTGCCAGCGCGCCCAATTGCTCTGACCTGGAAGGTGGTCGCCGAACCGGTAACCAGGCAGACTTTCAGAATTTTATTCGCTTGGGACAAAGCCTGAATATTATGCATATGTTCGGTGGCTATCCGGTCGAACCAATAGACTTACACCCTGATAGCCGACATCTGGATTGCATTTATGATTTTCTGACGCTGTCAGACAAAGCCTATGTGATTTATTCGCTAGGCAGACAGCGCAACATTGATGCGCTGGAAATGACGCGCATAGGCTACGGTTTGTCAGAGGCTGAGTTCGATGAAACGCCGTGCGTTAGTACAATTATCAATGCTAATTCCCCGCTTACTTATGATGAACCGATGCTGCGCGGCATAATCGAAATGGCACGTTGTAACCAGGTCTCGGTCATAACGCCGTTTACGCTCGCAGGTGCCATGGCTCCGGTGACCATCGCTGGAGCACTGGCTCAGCAGAATGCTGAGGCGCTAGCCGGCATCGCGTTTGCGCAAATCGTGCGACCGGGCTCGCCAGTGGTGTATGGCGGGTTCACGTCCAATGTTGATATGAAGTCAGGAGCGCCAGCCTTTGGCACGCCCGAGTATATGCTTGCTGCAACGGCTGGTGGCCAACTTGCCAGGCGTTATGGTTTACCGTATCGCTCATCCAATGCGAATGCAGCCAATTCGGTAGATGCGCAAGCCGCCTATGAATCTGTATTTTCACTGTGGGGCGCGGTCAGCGGACACTGTAATATGTTGATGCACGGTTTAGTTGGCTAGAGGGCGGCCTGTGCGCCTCGTTTGAGAAAATGATCTTGGACGCGGACTTACTGCAAATGGTGGCCTGCTATCTGAAAGGAATTGACCTTAACCAGGATACTTTAGCCTTAAGCGCTATCAAGGAGGTGGGGAGTGGCGGGCATTTTTTCGGTACCGAACACACTCAGGCTCGCTATGCGCAGGCGTTCTACGCACCACTAATCAGTGATTGGCGCAATTTCGAATCATGGCAAGAAGCAGGCAGCCCGCAAGCCCATCAAAAAGCGAATGGCTTATACAAGCAAACACTCGAACAGTATCGGCCCCCGCCAATGGATATTGCCATAAAGGAAGAGCTTGGGAGCTATGTAGCCAATGGTAAACTGAGGCTGAATCGCTGAGCTTTAACAAGCTATACCCACAAAACTCTACGGCCGAAAAAGAAACAATGAGCTCGATTACAAGCAATACTCAGATACTTACTGAACTAATGAAACTTGAAGGTGCGAGCGTGCTGGATGTGGGTTCTGGTGATGGGGCAATGGTACGCTTTATGACGGACGCCGGTGCTATGGTGGTCGGTCTTGAATGTGGGATTGAGCAACTTGCCAAAGCGAACTCCACACCCGTTGTGGGTAATGAGCGTTACATGCAGGGAGTAGGGCAGGCCTTGCCTTTTGATAATGAGAGTTTTGATGCGGTTACTTTTTTTATGTCTTTACATCATGTGCCTGAGAGCGACATGGCAACTGCTTTGCAGGAGGCTGCTCGCGTGATCAAACCGGAGGGGATTGTTTATGTAGCTGAACCCTTGGCTCGCGGCAGCGGCTTTGAAGTTCATGCGCCGATAGATGATGAAACGCACGTTCGACAGAAAGCACTGGAAGCAATGCACTCTGGGGCGGCGAATGGCCTAAAACAGATTAAAGAGTACTTTTATGATACGCGTTATTGTTACGCTGATTTTGCTGAATATAAAGATCAACTAATTCGAATTGACCCATCGCGTGCTAGAGCTTTTGAATCGATGGAAACTCAGCTTAAGGTGCTATTTGATGAATTAGGTACGTCTCGCGAACAAGGTGTGGAGTTTGAACAGCCTATGCGTGTGAATGTGTTTCGTCAGTTATAGCGCGTACTCCTACGCGAATCCTTGGATTACTCTTTGAAAGAACCTTGCGACTAATAGCGACATAGGCGAAGTAATGGTTGAATAAACGGCAACGTACTTTTGATGCCGTTCACATATATTGAGTGGGACGAAATTTTGAAATACTGCAGCGAGTGCGGGTCGAAAATTGCTACACGAAAGCTGGCAAATGAAAATGTAGAGCGTTTCGTTTGCGGCAACTGTGACCGGATATTCTATGAAAATCCAAAAATAATTGCCGGATGTTTGGTCGAGTGGGAAGGGAAATCCTACTCTCCAAGCGCGCAATAGAACCGCGCATAGGCAGCTGGACTATACCCGCTGGCTTTATGGAGATTGGGGAATCGGTAGAGCGCGCTGCGGCGCGAGAAACTTTTGAAGAAACGGGGGCGACGGTAAAGGTTGAAGCCTTGTATTCAGTATTTTATGTTGCTCCGACCAACCAGGTATACATCGTTTATCGCGGAAAAATGATGTCAGAAAAGATAGAGTCAGGTCAGGAATCCCTAGAGACTCAACTGTTCGAGCCCCAACATATACCTTGGGAAAATTTGTTTTACCCAGCAATTAATGACATCATTGCGCGATACGTCAACGAGTTGTCGAAGGGACAATTCGGGATTTACATGGGTACGGAAGTAGCCGGTAAAGTCGCGATGATTGATGAACGACTGAAGCTTTAGTTGCGCACTGCGTTGCCGGGCAGAACTTTGGTATTTAATTCGCCGTGCGCTATCAATGGCACACCACCCACAATCACATGCTGCATTCCAAGACTGTGCGGCAACGGATTTTGCAGATTCGCGCGAACATCTATGTCAGCCAATTTGAACACAATTAGATCGGCATCGGCTCCTGTTTTGATTCTTCCTTTGTTCGCTAGCGCTGGCACCTGATCTTCAAGCGCTTGTGCTGCATTTAAGGAGCCCATTCGAAACGCCTCCATCAAGCTGAATTCCTTCCACTGTTTTACCCATAGCTGCAAAAAGCGTGTGAAAGTAGCTTGAGAACGCGGGTGTGCCCAAGCGCCTTCAGGCAGAGGCCAGGTGTCACCAGGGATGTAACGTCCCTGTCTGTCCTGCCATGGCATTCCATCTGAGCCTAGAATCGTATTGGGCAGGCTGAATGATTGACGTTGTGTAGTTCGGTGGGCGAGGTTGTTTTCAGAATCGCGATGAAGTAAAAATATCAGCGCTGAGGGGTCCAGTTTTCGTAGGCGGCGCAGCTCATCATCATCTGCAATGGGTTTGCCGTAATACAGAATATCGTGTGGTTTAAATCCACGACTAAAATAGGGCAATACTTCCGGCGCAAGAAACTCTGCGCCTAAAAACGTTGAGCCTGTTTCAGAAACGAGTGCCTCCACACTAATGCGAGCACCTTTGTTGCGAGCAGCCTGAATCATAGGCTGAGTCTCGCCAACTGTCGCTAGAGAGAGGTGGCAAATATACCAGTGCGCGCCAGTTGTTATTGCGTTAGATATAATTTCCTGAGTGGCGGCCACATCACCACCGGGATCTGATTGGCCCCAAAAACGTTGGTGGGTCATGATGGGTACGTTGTGTTTGGCCGCAAGCTGAGATAAGTGCATGATTTCGCTGTGGCCTACGCCTGGCGCGTAACCATTGATGAGGCCAATACCCAGGGCGCCCTGATTGAGACTCTGCTCTACCAATTCAAGAATTTGTTGTTCTTGCTCCACAGAGGCCTTTTTAGTCCAGCGATTGTTATGACTGGCTTTGGTAAATCCACCCATGGTGCCGTCGGCTATTACGCCGCTCATTACCTGCATTCGGGCAGGTCCCCAGCCGGCGGTCCAGCCATAGTTTGTTGCGCGACCCTCACGCGCGGCTCGCGCGTAGGCTTTGGCCACCGGCAGTTGCCCAACCTCTGCTTCGATTGCTGTCGTTACACCGTCATATGCCTGTAGGCGACCGCTGAGCAGGGTGCCACCGTGCGCGTGCAGATCAATGAAACCGGGTCCTACAATATAGCCATAACCATCAATTGTTTTTGCCGCCGACAAAACTGTAGTAGACAATGCAGCAATTTTGCCGTCTCGAACACCAATGTGGCGAATTGCATCCAGTCCTGACTCTGGGTCTATTACCCGCGCATTGTTAATAACGAGGTCGAACGACTCTTCAGCGTTTGCGTAGCCACTCAACATGGAGAGTAGTAGTAGCGCGCTAAGTGCAAATTTCGATAAGGCCTGCTTCATATTATTGCACTCTATTTATGGAGTTTTGATTGATTCGCTAAAGGTCACAGTTCCAGTAAGGCACGCCACGGTAAAACAAGGTGGTATTGATGTTCGTTAGCAGTGTATCCCAGATCAAGTAGTGCCTGTTGTATTCCTGGTCCATGCATCGCACCCCAGGGTATAACAACATGGTCGTAGTGGTCAGCTGCTTGCTTGAAGGTTTCGATGACATGATCATTGCGGGCGTACAGTATGTCATCCCAAACTTCTTTTGGAATAGAGCTGGAGAATTGTTGAATGATGAGGCCCCACTCCAGATTGTCAAAATCACCTTCGGTAAGCTTCTTGAGAAGGCCGAGATTTCGCTCTATCCATTCTTGAGTTTGTAGCGACATGTCTTGCAGATTCACATCGGCGTTTACGATATCAATACTTGAGGTGCCCCGGGCTTGCGACACGTGCCCAACGCGATGGGCTCCCTTAATAATGCACAGGCTTGGTTGTTCCATCACATTTCGCGCAGAGTTTATTGTTGTTTCCGTTGCGCAGCGGTAACTGGTTCTGGCAGGTCTTTTGGCATCACTAATACCTTCTTCAAGTATCAGAGAGGAAGGTTTTGCAAACGAGCGGTAAAGTGATTCGTAACTTTCTGTGGCACCGAAATGCATCATGCCTACCAAGCGCACATTGGCATGACCGTCACGCTGCAATTGCGTATCCATAGTATGCACGCCGCTAAGGCTGAATCTAATGTAGGAATCACTTAGTTCTACAATCAAAGACAGCGCGGCGTAGGCCAAGTAAGCCAGCAGCACACATAACGCAGTAGCTACCAGGCTTAGACCCAGTAGAACCTTTTTTAACATTGGCTGAGTGCGTTAGCCTTAGCTATCGATTCCACCCATGCAGAGATATTTCATCTCAAGGTAATCTTCAATTCCATATTTGCTGCCCTCGCGGCCACTGCCCGATTCTTTAACGCCGCCGAATGGCGCAACTTCGGTGGAGATAATGCCTTCATTGATTCCGACAATACCGTATTCAATACCTTCGCTGACCCGCCAGATACGACCAATATCACGTGCGTAAAAATACGCGGCCAAACCAAATTCGGTGTCGTTTGCCATGGCAATCGCTTCTTGTTCCGTTTTAAACCGAAACAAGGGGGCTACAGGTCCAAAAATTTCTTCGCGAAAAACACGCATGTCATCGCTGACATTGCTCAGAATCGTGGGCTGTACGTAACCCGGCCCTAACTCGGAACGCTCACCACCAATCACGATTTTCGCGCCTTTTTCCACAGCGTCATCAATAAACGCATAGATGTCATTGGCGGCTTTCTCATCGATCACCGGGCCAATGTTGACACCATCAGTGGTTCCGTCACCCATCTGAAATTGTGCAACAGCGGCTTCAAGCTTTGCCGCGAACTCTTCATACACGCCGTCTTGAACCATAAGCCGGTTGGCGCATACGCAGGTTTGCCCAGCGTTACGGTATTTGGAGGCAATGGCGCCCTGTACGGCTGCGTCCAGGTCGGCGTCATCAAATACAATGAACGGCGCGTTGCCGCCCAGCTCCATGGAGGTGCGCTTCACCGTGGTGGCACATTCTGCCATTAACTGTTTGCCCACTGGGGTTGAACCGGTGAAGGTTACTTTGCGGATAGTGGGGTTACTGGTTAGCTCTGCACCAATTTCGCTGGTGCGTCCGGTCACAATGTTAATGACTCCGGCAGGAAAACCAGCACGTTCTGCCAATACACCGATTGCGTAAGCCGACAGCGGGGTAGCATTAGCGGGTTTGCAGACAACAGTGCAACCACTGGCCAGAGCTGGGCCAATCTTTCGGCCCAACATCGCACTTGGGAAGTTCCAGGGAGTGATGGAGGCAACAACACCAATAGGCTGCTTGATAACGACGATGCGTTTGTCAGTGCCGTGGGCTGGAATCGTGTCGCCATATACGCGTTTTGCTTCTTCACCAAACCATTCCAGAAAACTGGCACTGTAGGCAATTTCACCGCGCGCCTCGGCTAAGGGTTTGCCTTGCTCCGCGGTCAGGATCTGTGCGAGGTCTTCTTGATTTTCCATCATCAAATCGAACAGTTTGCGCAGTAAACCGGCTCGATGTTTCGCTGTTGTTGCCCGCCATTCCACCATGGCTGCTTCGGCACAAGCGATCGCACGACGTGTTTCATTGGTGCCGCATTTAGCAACATTAGCTACCACTTCACCGGTTGCGGGGTTATGTACGGCAAGCGTTTCGCCATTATCAGCATTCACCCATTCGCCATTTATTAATGATTCACCGCGAAGTAGGGTGGTGTCTTTAAGTTGCAGAGCCATAGTGCGAGTCTCCAGTGGAAGTGTGTTTGGCGGCG
>JBGCDE010000109.1:0-14615 GCA_045105115.1 Pseudomonadales bacterium
GCATTGTATGCCTGCTCAAGCTGAATCAAACGGGCTGCCTCTTCGTCAAGATTAACGCCTGTTTTCGAACTTAGCGCGTTCTGCGATTGCTCCCTAAGTGAGCTTGCAGCATCTCGGTCAATCGTTGCCTGCCCGACTTTAGATGCAACATTCTGAACCAAAGAACTGTACAAGTTAGCAAGGCTGTTGTTACCGCGATTCATCAAATTGCTAACCTGAAGATCAACCATTTCCAAGGCATTTCGATTGTCGCCGACGCCGGAAGAATTAAAACTGATATTGAATTCATCACCAGCTAAAGGCGCACCGTTAATAGAAACTTGATAACCCCTAAAGCTAGGGTCCAGAGGGTTTGTAGAGAACAGTTCGTTCTCCGTGCCTGGAACAAAATTTAGGTTACGTTGCGGCGGCACCAAGTCTGTTGGCGCATTAGGATTACTGTTGTCAAAAACGGAGTAAGTTGTCGCAGTATCAAAACGCACAAGCAGTGGCGGGGAAATTTCCTCCGCGGTAGCAAATGTTGGCAGTAGCGAAGTGTCATCTGTTGTTCTCACCGCGATCATGGAGCCTGGGGATATGGATCCTGTACCGGTATTGTGAACAACAGTGCTGGTGCGTACCGGTTGACCCAGAGCTAAGCCTTCAGGTCTTTCCAGCTGTACAGAAAATTCTCGCGCACCGTTTCGTGTTGGTTGTATTAGTACTTTGTCGCCAACAGTAAAACTGCCGGCTTCCAATGCAAGGTTAAAACCAAGATCTGTGAGCACCGATGCTGGCAATGTTCCGCCGAAGCTACCGGATGCCACACGCTCTCCAGTGTCGGCGAGGTTCAAAGAAAAATCCTGATTAGTGGGGCCAATGAACTCAAGCTCGTAGTCTTCACCGCGTAAATCACTGACATTGCCAATGCTTACACTAATAATGCCGGTACTGTCTTCATGATTTTCCCTGCTGGGCAATGCTCTGGCCAACGTTGCTGCCGAATCATTAATATCAGAAAACAGGTTCAGCCCAAGTCGGTCAAAAAGATCTGTACCAAGTTGCTGTTGCTGGTTGACAGAATCTGCCAAACCTATGGCAAGCTGACCCAAGGTATTTTGAGTCGGTGCTAGTACGTCCTGACGGATCTCTATCAAGGCCCCGAGGGAGCCTCCATCCAGAGCATCTGAGATGTCAGCTACTCCAACTTTCAAATCAATCTCACCAGGACGAGTGTCACTGCTTATGGCTTGGATGCGGGTTGCTTGCGCGCCGAGCACCAGTGTTTGACCTTTACCAACGAAAACGCTTATTGAGTCACCGTCTTGGGTTGTTGTTTTTACCGATATCAATTCAGAAAGCTGGTTGAGCAATATATCGCGTTTATCCAAAAGGTCATTCGGCTCGGCGCCACCTGCTTGACCTTTTGCTAGGACAATTTTTTGGTTTAACTCCGCGATGCCTTCAGCAAGACCATTAATTTGCTGTACTGTCGCAGTGATTTGCTCATTGATCGACAAAGTTTGCGACTGTATTTTGTTGTACAGCGTATTGAAGCGATTCTGCAAGTTATTCGCTTCGCCAAGAATCTGTTGCCTTGCAGTAATAGAGGCCGGGTCATCGCTGGCGGCCTGAAGTGATGCAAAAAAACCTTGCATACCACTTGCTAGACCGGCGGATTCGTTCGCCAACAACGCTTCTAACTGGCTAACAAAGCCTACATAAGTCTCAAATTTTGAATATTGTTCAGTGTCCGATCTCAACTGATTGGACAGAAACGAATCTGAAATACGTCGAATGTCTGAGGTGATAACCCCCGACCCCACATAGCCACCGGCACCTCGCTGCGGGATTTGTGAGCTATAAAGTGCTTCCTGACGGCTATAACCCTCTACATTTGCATTAGCGATGTTATGGCCCGCTGTCGCAATACCAGCTTGGCTTGCGAGTAGACCTGAGGTTCCAATTTCCAGCAAATCTGCCATGTATTCCTACCTATGCTGCTCTATTGGTGGACGCTCAGCTTTTGCTAACGCCACACCTTATTACTGGCTATCGACCGACCGCAGCGCTTCCTGAAGTGTTTTGCCATGTAAAATTGTGTTTAATTTCTTTGCGTACTGTGGGTCTGTGGCGTAACCCGCCTTTTGAAGTTCCTGCCAGAATTGACCTATGTCGTCGACGGCGTCCACGGCTTGTTGATAGCGTGGACTGTTTTTCAATAGTTGCGCGAAGTCCATCGCACTTTGCGCAAATGAGTCATAGATGCGAAAGCTCTCGTATTTCCGCTTTGCGACGCCATTCTCAAACTCTACCGTAGGTACTGTTGCTTCAGCACCACTCCAACCACCTGTTGCCTTTATTCCGAACAGGTTAAAGGATGAGCTTCCATCTGTTTGCTCAATAAAATGCTTGCCCCACCCAGTTTCCAACGCCGCTTGCGCAAGCAGTGCTTTCGGATTAAGGCCAAGGCTCTGCGCTGCACCCTTCACAGCAGGTAGCAACGTTGCCACGAAGTCTTGTGGTGAGGAAAATACCTGCTTCACTTCCTTGGGCAGCAAATCACCAATCGACTGAAGCGCTGTTGTTGACCGCTCAGCGTCGACGTTTTTTGTTTGGCTACTTGCTATCTCTTGAACGCTAGTACGCCGTTGCTCTGGGCTAAATGCCATTGCACCATCGTTTGACTGCGCTGAATCCGGTCGGGAAAATTGTTGCTGCATCTGTCGAAACAACACGTCTGCCAAACCAATGCCATTGCCTTCGGTTAGGTTTAGACTGATCTGATTGTCGTACATCTGTTGATGCATGTCTGACTCAAAACTATTGAATAAACCATCTTTGGCAAAAACCTGGTTCGCCGCACGCATGCTTTTCAACATCATATTGACGAACATTGACTCAAACTGCTGGGCAACGTTTCTCAGCGCTTCGTCACTATCAATTCGCCCTTGTTGTTTGATCGCATTCAGACCCTTCAGATCTGTAAACACTTGCGCATCGGCTACCGGCGAGCGTGCGGTCAACATGTTGTTTCCGTCTAACATCAGATAACAATCAAGTTCGCGCGCAATGCGCCTGCTTGTTTCATGGCTTCCAATATTGCCATCAAATCGCCAGGTGCCGCGCCTACTAAATTAACAGCACGAACAATATCGTCTAAAGAAGTGCCAGCCTGAAACTTGAACATTCGACTGCCTTCTTCGTCAACGTCCACCTGAGTATCTGGTAACACCACAGTTTGTCCATCGGACAAAGGTGCAGGTTGACTGACGTTAGCCCCTTCGGAAATCGTTACGGTCAAACTGCCATGGCTTACAGCAACCGGCGTCACACGCACATTGTTGCCAACAACGATGGTGCCTGTACGTGAATTGATGATGACGCGAGCGGCTTCACTCCCAGGTTTGACTTCCATATTTTCGAGCATGGCCATGTACGTTACGCGGTCATCTACTTCTTTCGGTGCCGTAACCTGGACAGAACCAGCATCCAGAGCGCGGGCAACTTCCGGTCCCAGTACTTCATTTATTTTCTCCGCCACTCTTTTAGCGGTAGTAAAATCGGCCCGACGCAAATTGAAAATCAAGTGATTGTTCATTGCAAACGCATTGGGAACTTCCCGCTCTACCATGGCACCATTTGGAATTCGTCCAACGCTCGGCACGTTAACTGTGATCTTTGATCCGTCAGAGCCTTCGGCGCCGAAGCCACCGACCACAAGGTTTCCTTGCGCAACGGCATAGATTTTTCCATCAGCACCTTTGAGTGGCGTCATTAGCAAACTTCCGCCGCGTAAGCTTTTTGAATTACCAATCGACGAAACCGTCACGTCAACGCCTTGACCTGGTTTTGAAAATGGCGGTAATTCAGCGTGCACGGCAACGGCGGCAACATTTTTCAACTGCAGGTTGGTTCCCTGCGGCAAAGTGACGCCGAACTGCTTTAGCATGCTGTTAAATGATTGAGTCGTAAACGGCGTTTGCGTCGTTTGATCACCCGTGCCATCCAAACCTACCACCAAGCCATAACCCACTAAAGGATTGGACCGCACTCCCGCGAGCGTGGCGATATCCTTCAAACGCTCTGCTTGTGCTAGAGCACTGCATGCCAGCACAAAAACTGTAAAGCAAATTCTTATTATCATATCCGCACTTCTTCAGGCCCTAGAAAGGCCAAATCGGGTTATTGAAAAATCGTGAAATCCAGCTCAACTTGTTCGAATCGGCTAATTCACCTCGCCCGCTATAGCTAATGTGTGCATCGGCAAGTTTGGTTGAGGTTATGCTGTTAGTGGCGTCAATATCCTCCGGGCGAATCAAGCCACGCACACGAATGAATTCATCACCCCGATTCAGCGTCAGCCATTTCTCGCCTTGAACTCGCAACAGTCCATTGGGCAACACTTCTGCAACGCTGACCGTTATGCTGCCATCCAGGCGATTGCTTTGATCACTTTTTGCAGAGCCACCAAAATCACGCTGTTGAGATATGCCGGTTTCAAGACTGTAGGTGCCCGCCGATACCGTTGAACCCAAAATTGTCGGTTCATTAAAAGTAATGTCGTTCTCTTTTTTGATTTCAGTGTCAGCCGATTTACTGGAAGTAGTACGCTCCTCTAGCTGTATAGTGACAATGTCGCCAACACGACTGGCTCTACGATCTGAAAACAGAGAGAGTCCGTAATCAGGCTGGTAAATACCACCGGCATTAGGCGGTGGCGCACGCATATCTTCCGGGCTTACCGCGCCATAACCAGAGTCACCTGGTGATGGCGGCAGTATGACCGTGCAAGCGCCGAGACCTAAAGCGACTCCTACAATAACGAAAAATCGTTTACAGATTCTGGCTAACATACTGCAACATCTGGTCAGCGGTTGAAATAATCTTTGAATTCATTTCGTAGGCACGTTGCGTGGTAATCATGTTCACCAGCTCTTCAACGACGTCAACATTAGAACTTTCCAGCGAGCCTTGCTGTAGCTGGCCTGCGCCTTCAGTACCTGGCGTTAAGGTTTGTGGCGTGCCGCTGGCAGCAGTTTCCTGAAAAAGGTTAGCGCCAATCGCTTCAAGTCCTGCAGGGTTAATAAAATCCGTTAACTGTATCGCGCCAATCTGTGTGCCGCCTGGACTACCCGGCTGCACAACCGAAACTGTGCCGTCCGTACCAATAGTAATATTTCTGGCATCATCTGGGATGGTAATGCCGGGCTGCAGCTCCAAACCACCAGCCGTTACAAGCTGCCCTTCTGAACTCAGATGCAGTTGACCGTTTCTGGTGTAAGCAGGCGTACCGTCCGGTAGTGCAACTTCAAAAAAGCCGCGCCCATCAATGGCGACGTCTAAGGCCTGTTCTGTAACTTGAATACTGCCGTTCGTAAATTGCTTTTGAGTACCGACAACACGAACACCAGTGCCAACCTGCAAGCCGGCAGGTAACTCACTGACTTCGGAGGTCTGGCCACCTGGTTGCCGCTGAATCTGATACAACAGGTCTTCAAACACGGCGCGATCACGCTTAAAACCAACTGTAGCCGCGTTCGCGAGATTGTTAGAAATAGTGGACAGTTGCGTGTCTTGCGCATTCAATCCCGTTTTACTTGCCCATAAAGCCTGATGCATTTTGCTACTTCCTATTCGTTTTTATTGGATAGTTATTTGTTAACTGGTCGACAAGAGGCGGGTTGCCGCTTCTGTTGTGGTGTCTACCGTGGTCAGAATTTTTAGCTGTAGTTCGAATTGCCGGGATAAAGACAAAACTTCAGTCATGGCTTCAACGGCATTTACATTACTTGTTTCCAGATTTCCAGATACAACACCAAGCGTTGGATCAACTGGTAGGGGCGCACCGTCGCGTGCTTCGAATAAGCCATCTTCCCGTTTCTTTATATCTTTCCCTTCGGGAGAGACCAAACGAATACGATCTACTGTGCTCAGTGTTTCGGGGCCCTGCCCGAGAGAGCGAATCGAAATTCCGCCATCATCACCAATCTCTATTTTCTCAGCAGGGGGAATTGCTATGGGTCCACCATTGCCCAGCACTAATAACCCTTCCCGAGTTGTCAGCTGACCGAGTGTGTTGAGATGTAAGTCGCCTGCGCGCGTGTAGGCTTCGCTGCCATCCTTGGCTATCACGGCAATAAATCCATTGCCTTCAATCGCAACGTCAAGGTCGCGACCTGTTTCCTGCAAAGCCCCAGCACTGAAATCCGTTTCGTTCGCAAGCATGCTCGTTGTTACACGACTGTCTTGCGTACCATCTGCATGTACGTAACGACTTTGGGCTGCTGCAAAATCCTTTCTGAAACCCACAGTACTGACATTTGCCAAATTATTGGCGTGCACAGTCTGTGCGTCCATGGTTTGCCGCGCCCCGGCCATTACCGTATAGATAGCTCTGTCCATGTCAGTGTCCCGCCCTTAAACCGGACACTTCTGCGCCGGGCGTCCTTAAAACTAACGCCAGCCATCCTTGGCCGGTGTTAGTGGATAATACCCATTCACTTCCTGTGAATGTCGAAGCTTCCTGCTTCTGCAATGCCGGCATCCTTACCGGCGAGCTCGTCCATCCCTGAACGAACAACGGTACATCCTGTACCGATTGGTCCATCCTTGAACCGAACCATCTCGTCCTGTGACGGTTTTTTGTTGCAACACATCCTGTGCTGCTTATTATGTCGCCATCCTTGACGTTTTTTTGGCGGCTATTGCCAACCTGCAAGTAATGTTGCAAAGACAATGCCAACCTGGAACCCTTTTCCAGAAAAGTTAAAAGTTGGCATATAGTCGTCATGATGGCAGTCCTTATCGCTTTATCTTTTTTGTTATTAGCGCAGGTTGATAATGGTCTGAGTAACTGAATCAGCCGTTTCAATAGTCTTTGCGTTAGCCTGGAAATTCCGTTGCGCAAGAATCAGGTTGACCAGTTGTTCCGTCAGATCCACATTGGAATCTTCAAGCGCACCGGCCTGAATTGCACCGAACTGGCCAGCTCCTGGTAAACCGATGATAGGTTGGCCAGACACAATAGAGTCACCCCATACCGAATCACCAATCGGTGTTAAGCCGCCAATGTTTGGAAAACTCGCTAATTGTAATTGACCCAAGCTTTGCGTTTCACCGTTTGAGTAACGTGCAAAGATGCTACCTGTTTCTGCAACTTCAACGCCGGTCAAACTGCCTTTCGCGAAACCATTTTGATTCAGAGAACTTACCGAGAAAGCGCCACCGAAAGCGGTTGCACTGGTCACATCAATAAGGAAGTTTGAGCTTGTCGCGGGCTCTGGAATCGGTAAAGTAGATGGACTCAATGGTCCCAACGCGCCATTCGGGTTCCCATTCGAGTCACGAGGCGTCCAGTTGTCAATAAGTATGTCAGCAGAGCCAGCCTGGTCGAAGGATCCATCAGCATTGAATCGAAGCTCAAATACTGCTTCCGCAGGGTTACCGGTGTTATCCAGTTGGCCTACGTTTCTTCCGTCGATCTGCACCACAGTATTCCACAGCGTGCCTTCTGGTTCACCATCGCGATTATCAATGCGATAGAAGTACTGCACCACATTATGCGAAATACCCTCTGTGTCGAATATTGTGAATGAAGTAACCGAGTTATAGGAATTGGGGTTGTCTGGATCAAAGCTGTTGGCGGCTACGTTCGCTATTGGTGTCAATGCATTGAACACGTTCGACGTTGCCGGGTTATCTAATGCGTCCGGGTCATCTGTTTCAATTTTTATCAAGCCACCAATTGTTGCCTGTTGCTGGCCCGGTACACTTTCATCAATCGTGACTGTAGGCCCCACTGGGTTGTTCAAATCGTCCAGGCCTTGAACCGTAATTTGCCGACCGCTGCCGACCGACGCGCCAACATCGAATACCAGATCGGCTCCAGTTGAGGCAAGCACTTCAATGTTGCCACCAACTACAGTAGCACTGAGGCCGCTGGCCAGGTTTATGTTGGTGGCCAGTTCATCAACATCATTGCCAGAATACGTGGATCCATTAATCAGAACTTCGTTGGCATTGACTGGAAATGTGGGTGCCGTCAACAAAACTCGAGTTTCAGCTGTCGCGTTAAGACCTTGCAGTGCGGTGAATTCACCTGCAATTTGCACAGCGGATAAGTTATCTGCTGAAGGTATATTCTGTGTCACGCCCTGATAATCCACAGTACCGGCGGTGTATCCATTGCCAACGCCAAGCTGGGCATTCTGCACACCAGCACCCTGTGTGGTAATGGTTGACGTTCTTCTTTCAAGAATTTCAGCCGCCGCATCTAGATTGAACGTCTCGTTCACCCGAGTTGTTGGTCTAGGGGAAATATCTCCTGTGTTTAACAATAGGTCGGTAGCCTCTCCCGAGATAGTCCCATCTTCATCTGCAAGCAAGCCCTGTAAGCGCATGCCAGCATTGTTAACAATGAATCCATCCTTATCGATGCTAAAGATGCCCGCACGCGTGTATGCCGGCGCACCGTCATCCTCGAGTACGAAAAATCCGCCGCCATTAATCGCCAGATCAAGCGCATTGTCAGTAAAGCTAATGGTGCCTTGCCCGAATTGCTGCGACACCTGCTGCACAACCACACCACTACCCACACCGTTGCCACCACTGACAAAGGATGCGGCATAGATATCGGCAAATTCTGCACGAGACTCTTTAAAACCAGTTGTCGCTGAGTTAGCGATATTGTTACCGGTTATTTCGAGATCTGTTGATGCGGCGCGTAGGCCACTGAGAGCTGTATTAAAAGGCATTACTTTCTCCTATTCCTTCTACGACTTCTTACTTCCGTTTAGCACCAGGATTGGTGTCAGAATATTTCCGTGACTTTCGACAAGGCGATAGGCCCTGTGCCAGCCACATTGAGAGTTACGTCACCACTTTGACCTAGGGTGACGCTGTCTACATTGCTATTGAATTCTGTTTCCAGGCCTTGCGGTTCGCCATTCACCAACGCCTCCACTTCAAATCGGTAGTGACCTCTCGACACCGGCTCGCCATCCAGATCGGTACCATCCCATTTCAGGGGTACGTCTCCTGCTGAAACAATTCCACTGGTCTCATTACGAATAACTTCCTGGCTCACCAATTGGCCTGTCGGATCATATACACGCACTTCTATCTGCTCAGTGCTTTGAGGCAACTTGATATTGCCTTCAATACGACCTTGATTATTGAGCTCAGCACTGTCGGTAGGTAGCCGCACATTCCGACCCACCAGCGCTGACGCCTGCAGCGCTTGATTGGAACGCAACGATGTCGCCATATCATCGACGGACGTGTTTAAGTTCTGGATACCTTCCACCGAACTGAACTGCGCTAGCTGCGCAATAAACTCGCCATTTTCTTGTGGACTCAGCGGATCCTGGTTGCCCAATTGAGTGACCAGTAACTGCAAAAAAGCATCCTGGCCAAGCTCATTGTCTTTCGGCAATTCCTGGTTGCGATTTCGACTTGATATCGCATCCAGTGCCGAGCTTCCTATTTGATCTATTTCTGGCATTGTTTTCCCTTATTCTGAACTTGGCTTATTGGCCCAGAGTCAGCAAACGCTGCATCATGGTTTTAGCGGAGTTCATTACTTCAACGTTGATTTGAAATGAACGTGATGCGGAAATCATGTTTGTCATTTCCTCAACTACATTCACGTTCGGTGTGTAGACATAACCATTTTCATCTGCCAATGGGTGGCCTGGTTGATATCGGGCAATACCATCGGTTGGATCTTCATAGACGCCAACTACATTAACTGCGGCTGAACTTTTATCTTGCTGACCGATGCTGAAGCCTGCTTTGTCTTGCTGCTCTCGAAACACGGCTTGAAATATCGGATGTCTTGCCTTGTACACGTCAGCCGCAGAGCCCGCCACAACTTGCGCGTTTGCAATATTGCTAGCCGTAGTATTCATGCGCAGAGACTGGGCTGTCATGCCAGAACCTGCTATGTCGTAAATCGCGCCTAATGCCATTGTTAAATCCCTTGTTTATTATTTTCTACTTGGCTTACTCGCCTTTGATGGCGCCGTTTAAACTCTTAATCCGGCTGGATAGCAAGGTCATGCTGGCCTGAAAGTCACCTGCGTTACGCGCGAATCTTGCCATCTCTTGCTCTGATTCAACCGTGTTGCCATCTATGCTTGGCTGCGTTGGCTGACGGTATTTCAGTTCTACGTCCAGGCCACCCAATTGGAAAGAACCATTCGAATTGCGGCTCATGTGTTTATCACTGGTTTGCTGCAACTGAAGCTTGCCGCTGTCTGACGCTTCCTTTACTTGCCGAAGTACAGATTGGAAATCAATATCACGCGCCCGAAAATTCGGCGTATCAGCGTTCGCCAAATTATGGGCGATCACTTCCGCTCGCTGCGTACGCAGTTTGAGCGCGTGCTCATGAACTCCAAATGCATTGTCAAAACTGATGGCCACGGTTGTACTCTCGGATGCGTGAATAATTTATGTGTACCCAAGAGATAGAGCAATGGTCGTGCCAATTAACTTAAACTTTTAACTTTCAAATACTTAGTAAAAAATTAGGTGGCATGAGAGCGCGAAATCAACGGTTGCTCTGCCGCACTTTGCCAGCCGTTTGCCGATACAGTGGAAAACCGGCAGCGAATTGCCGCTATAAAAACGGCGGGCCGGCAACTACACCAGCTTAAGTACCGGCATGTTTTTTGCAGCATGGTTACTTGATGAGAATAAAGATCAAAAAATTGACGCCATTTCGATTACTGGGACTTTGCATTGCAGTCAACTGCAGTCCAGCGCTTGGCAGTACTCTGGCATTGCAGATTAGCGGTGGCGTAAAGCAGTACCTGCAAGATAGCGTGGTCGATTTGCGAGCAGCATCGTTGCATGCTGTAAGCGTTGAGACGCAGGCGATCGATCCGCGGTTGCGCTTGGCAGCATGCTCAGAGGCATTGGACTATTCAATGAATGCCAATACTCAACTGCCGGGGCGCGCACTTGTAAAAGTAGCGTGCAAATCTCCACAAACAGTGTGGTCTATCTACGTATCGGCAACCGTGAGTTGGGAGCAAGACATCGTAGTAGCAGCCGTTGGTTTGCGCCGCGGTCAGGATATTAACCCTGGTGATGTTCGCGTTGAACAAAGAAGACTGACGCGCCCAGGTGTTAAGTACGTGCATACACTTGATGAGGTAATCGGTAAGGTAGCGGGAAGACGATTGGCAGCCAATAAACCAGTAGACTGGCGCTTTTTAGAGCAAGCCGATTTGGTTCGCAAAGGCGAATCCGTTCAACTGTTGGCTAGAAACGCGTCAATAGCGGTCAAAATCAATGGTAAAGCGCTGACGAGCGGCGCTAAAGGTGAACAAATACGTGTGCAAAACCCGCTGTCCAATCGAATTGTGGATGCGCTGGTAACAGCACGGGGGCGAGCTGAAATTCGTTTGTAGTTAATTTTTAAGCTATTGTTTTTTAGAGTGATTTTTGGCTAAAGTTTTCGCATAAGTGGCCGATTAACCATTAGAGAGCAATACACAAAGGTCAGTTCCTTGTGCACATAGTGAAGAACGACACAGAGAACGATGAACTCGGTAAAAGCAGGTGACAACATGGTTGGTGATATAAGCGGTCCAAGATCGCACGGCGTAGACAACAAAGCAACGCGCTCAAGCTCTTCGGTAAACCCTGTCGCTGACAAGGCGAGCTCGAATTCTTCTGCAGGTGCGAACAGCGAAGCTGGTTCGGTTCAACTGAGCAGCCAGGCGCAATCGTTAGCTGCGGTTGAAGCCAAAGCGAAAGCGGCGAGCGAGGTCAATGCAGAGAAAGTTGCGAGTATTCGTACCGCCATCGCTGATGGCTCTTACAGCATTGACGCTGTGCACGTTGCTGAAAAGCTACTCACCCTTGAATCAGAACTTGGCGACTAACCAGTAACAAGCAAAAATAAGGAATTGTGATGCTCACGGACAGAGCCATTTTTGAAGAAGTACGCGCAGTTATCGAGCGTGAAACATCGTTGATTGTCGAACTGAATGCCATTCTACGCAAAGAAACTGAAGTACTGCAGTCTCCCGATGCGGCCGGCCTTGCTGAAGTGCTCGAGAAAAAAGTAACACCACTTGCTGCAATCAACGAGAGCAAAGCCGATCGGTATCGTATATTGCGCTCGGTAAATTACGCCGAAAATGAAGAAGGCTGGGCGTCACTCGTAAGCGACCTTGATAAAATTGAAAGTGATCATTCCATTACGCTCTCAAATCTATTGCAGCTTTTGCGCGGTGAACTGATGCAAAGCAGAACACTTAATCGAGTAAACGCGGAAATCATTAATCGCAGCATGTTCTCAGTGCACCATTTACTGAACATTCTTCGTGGTAACGTGCCTGAGAATAATATTTACGGTGAAAACGGCGACGCCGTCAAAATAGACAATAAGCCATCTATTACGTCTGCCTAGACGTCCAGCAAGCCGAACCGATGCGCTTCACCCAGATCGTAAGGTTCATCAACATCATTTAGTTCAGCCATCAGCCTGACCCTGAAATCAGACTGTACTGCTATTTGCAATGTTTGCTGCAACACTTGCTCAGTTCCCCAATCAATGCCATCGAACACTGGCAGCGATTTATGCTTTGTTCCGATAAGAACGTAGCCACCGTCACTGGCCGGTCCAATAACCAGATCTTGATCCTCAAGAGCATTAAGGGATGCCTGGATGTAGTAAGAGTCAATTGCAGGACAATCTGAACCAATGATTACTGAGGCTTGGCGTTCATCAACGGATTGACTCAAGGCGTGCAACATCTTCGCGCCCAGATCACCTGGCGCCTGCAGGTAAATGCTGATTTCTGGAAACTCTGTCTGTAGCTGCTCAAAAAAAAGATCCGACGGGTTTTCGTCCACCCACAGCTCCACCTGTACGCCCGATACTTTCATCACATTGGCCAATGCATGCTTGAGAAGACGCTTATGCAAGTCCAGTACCTTATCTGGTGGCAAGGCTTTGTTCAGTCGGGTTTTGACCCTGCCTAATCTCGGCGCTCTGGCAAAGATAAGGATTCGGTTCTGTACATCGCCACTATTTTCCAGCGTATTCTCATCCATAGTAAATGGCGTGCAGGCGCGCGGGGCTTGTGCCCAGAAAATACCCGGCCCTAAGTAACCACATCATTAGCACTGTCTTTATCACTCCGTTTTTTCGCCACTTTCGCGTTGAGCAAACTACGCGTTCATCAAACACGATCGGGCGAGATACTCTTTTTAAGCGCCGACTTAATTCAATGTCTTCCATAAGTGGAATATCGGCGTATCCATTCAGTTGATCAAACGTGCTGCTCTTAACGCAAACCGTCTGGTCACCCGTTGCAATACCAGACATTGTTGAGCGCGTATTCATAAACCATTCGATAACTCGAAATACAAAGGCTTCATCATCAAGGCGTACCTTGGAGAAACACCACAATCTATTGGACCCAATAAGCTGTCCGCATTGTGAAAACAAATTGTTGGCCGGCCAGCTATCCGCATGCAAAAAAACCAGCACATCGCCGCTGGCCAGTCTCGCGCCCTCGTTCATTTGAGCCGCTCTGCACGCTAATGTCTTGGCAACGTCATCGGCCAGATCAGCAGCAATACTCAAACTGGCATCAGTACTGCCACCATCTACAACAATTATTTCCAGGGGTGGTAATTGCTTATCCGCCAATTCACGCAAATAGTTGATCAAAGCAGCTAAGCGCTTTTCTTCATTGAGAACTGGAATAATAATGCTGATTAACAAAGTACTGACTGACGCTGCAAACGTTTAGATAAAGTGTCAGGCAAGCGCACCGCCGCAGCTACTGCCCTGCCCGGCTGTACAGCCGTAGCAATGCTCCCCAACTACAATGGGCTCATCAACCAAATCTTCTACCAGTAAGTCGCTGAGCGTACGAGTATTTTCAGGCAATAAATCCAGTTTGAGCATTTGATTAAAGTCACAATCATAAAGATTGCCTTGCCAGTCCACACTGACCAATTGTCGACACATCACCGAGTCCAGGTTTGTCGGCGAATAACTGTCTCGCAGTAATTGCATATACGGCTCAAATTGACCTTTGGACAGCAAAATGCTGCCAAACCGACTGATTGGCATATTTGTGATGGTGTACAAATCGTCGAATTGAATATTGAAATCATCCTGCAATCGCTGACTGTACTCTGCTTTTAACTCGGGTTGAGGCGGTGGCAAATGTGCGCCTACGGGATTGTATACAAGGTTCAACGTGAGCTCACCGCCCTTGCCATAACCTAGTGCATTCAAGCGCTGCAAGGCCACAACACTCTTATCAAAGACACCTTTACCACGCTGAGCATCAACATTTTTCTGACTGTAGCAAGGCAGTGACGCGGTGACAGTAACGGTTTGCTCTGCCAGAAACTCGGCTAAATCCTCGTAACCCGGCTCTAACAATATACTTAAATTGCACCGATCGATCACCTCTACACCCAGTGCGCGGGCTTGGGTAACGAGATAACGAAACTCAGGGTTCATTTCTGGTGCGCCGCCAGTCAAGTCGAGTGTGGTTAGCTGTCTCTGCTTCATCACGTCAATAAGAACGTCTATGGTGTCGCGAGACATCAGCTCAGTACGAGTAGGTCCAGCATTCACATGACAGTGCACACAG
>JBGCDE010000110.1:0-6011 GCA_045105115.1 Pseudomonadales bacterium
AAACAACGCCGGCGATACGTTACAGCGCGCGATAGAAATGACGCTATTTTGGAAAATGGAATCGACCCAGGAATACACACTACAAGCCAACATCGAGGTTACTGACCCGTACGATGATCGCATTACACGCGGCAACGGCATCGTACGGATTGACCCGCAACACGCCTTCAGGGCGACCTATCTAAATGCGCGCGGCGGCAATTTCAATTACACGTTAGCCTATGAAGTCAGCAATCGAGGCACAGACAATTTCGGACACGAATTTATCTTTAATCCCAGCTGGTATATTCACGACCGCGTGACGCTGAGTGGCGAAGCGTCTTACAACTTCATTGATGAGTGGCTGCTGTGGGATGCCGACACCGCACAGCTTGCCACGTACGAAGCCGATGTTTTTGACGTCAACCTTAGGCTGGATTGGTACCCTGATTCACGGCAGGAGGTTCGCGTGAAGTTACAGTGGGTAGGTGCAAGCGCAGACGCAATCAGTGCTAAGAGCGTAGACCCCGATGGAAGGCTAGTGAACTCAGGGCGCTTTGTGGATGACTTTAGCGTGAGCGACGTCGCATTACAGGTGCGCTACCGCTATCAGCTGGCCCCCCTGTCTGACATTTTCTTGGTTTACGAACGCGGCGGTTTGTGGAATGAAGCCGCCGGTGGAGTGGGCGCCGACGACTTATTCGGCAACGCCTGGGAGGATGTCACCACGCAGCGCGTGTTGGCGAAAATCAGGTACCGCTTTTAGCGAACAACTCAGTACAGTTCTTCAACATAGTTTTTTTCCAACTCACTCTCCACAAACTGTTCAATCTCCTCGCCTCCATCAAGCTGCCTGGCCACCTGTTTGGCAATCAACGATTTTCGAGTCGCGCCCCAGGTATCAGGCTGCCATACCTTTGAGCGAATCATCGCTTTGCCACAGTGGAAAAAGCATTCCTCTACCGCCACCTTCGTGGCCAGCAGTGCCGGTTTATCGCCTACACTCAGTGACGCAAGCAATTCAGGATCTTGAGTCAACGTCGCCTTGCCTTTGATACGCAGCGTTTCTCGACAATTGGGTATCACAAATATCAAACCGATAGCCGGATTGTTTAGCACATTGTGGAATCCAAACATCAGCTTATTGCCGGGGCGCTCGGGAATACTCAGCGTGTTGTTGTCATGCACGGCAACAAAACCGGCAGGATCACCCTTAGGGGAAATGTCAGGCAATCCATTGGCATCAAGCGTCGAGATAAACACCAGACTTGCAGCAGCAATAAATTCACGCATCTCGGGGTCGAGCTGATCGTGTATTTTTTGCTGGACGACTTCGTTGGGTTCGCCCAGTAGCGTGTTAAGTGCTTCGTGCGAGAGAATTTGATATGTGTCCATGTTTTCTACCTTCCCTTATGCGTCGCTGGAAATCCTATCTCAGGAGACAGCGTGGTGTCAGCCAATTTTACACTCTCTGCTAGCTCTGCTAACAATGGCCAAATAAAACACTATTTATCAATAGCATACGATTGTTGGTGCGAGTCTTGCACACTATTACACAACGCATACAAAAGAACGTTGCGAACCTACAATTTTTTAGGGAGACAGACTCGTGAAATTGATAAGAACCACAGCAGCTCTATTTACCGCCTCCATAGGCGCGGCTCTACTGGCAGCGCCAGCGTCAGCCGTCCCCCTACCGATCGCCTCGCTTGGGTACAACGGCACACTCAATCTCAACGCCAGCGAAGGCCTGACGATTACTGGTGATTTCAACGCGCAGTACCGCACGCCACCCGGAGCAGCTGGCCCTTATCAGTTCGACACCAGCCTGAATCTTGGCCCGATCACTGCAAGCCCAGAATTCACCGTTACCACACCTGAGATCGTGCTGGTTCCCGGTGGTGAAACGTGCATCGGCTCTTTCTGTTTCCCTATTCCCCCAGTGACACTGCCGCCTCAAATTGTGCCACTGAATCCAACCCTTACGCTGGCCGACGAAATCAATGTCTATGACCTCTCTTACACCAGCGGTAACTTACCATTGGGCGATATCTTTGCATTCGACTTCGGCACCGCCCTATTGGGTGACGCGCTCAATCTAGACTCGCTTGTGCAGGATCAATTTGAGACTGGCGCCACAGCGGTGAATGAAACAGGCGTTGTGTTTGGCCCCTTCACTAGCGACTACGCCTATGAAGGCATACTGCAGCCCGACGGAGAGACAATACTGGGCAGTTACCAAGTCGATATCTCCGGCCCAGGCATACTTGCCGATCTGGAAACAGCGCTGTTAGATCTGATCAACGACAACACTGCATTACTTTCAGACTTTGCACTGCAGGGGCTTATTGCCAGCAATCCTTGCGGCGTGCTCGGCCCGATACAGGATATCTGCAACAGCATCATCAGCGGATTGGATAGCTCACAGCTGTTAGTCACCGTCGCAAGTCTGGGTGATTTCAGCGCTGGATACTCAGTAGACAAATCAATCACGCCTCTGGGCAACAACCCTGACCCAGATCCCAATGCAGTGCCTACACCTGCTACTTTGCCGCTTCTGGCAGCTGGCTTGTTGATGCTGGGTATGGGTTCACGGCGCAGACGCCAGGCCTAAGCTCAGCGATCGCTAATGTCATATTAGCGTCGTGACCTCGGTGGCGCCGTAAACGCCACCACCTTCAGAAAACAGCGGCTAGCCCGCTGTTTTTTTGTTTTTGTACGGCAATAATCTTTCAATCGAAAGTTGCCGCGAGCGGCCTTCGACCGCTGGTGACTTAACGGCCGCATCGCTTGCGCCCTAAATCCTCGACCCACAAACTGACAAACCTGTATATTAGTGCAGCACCCACTGACACTGAGAATATGGAATGTCTGACAGCACCAACGACGAAGGATCGATTAGCGTAGAACAGCGAGGCCACCTTTTGCTCATAGGGCTAAATCGCCCCAAAAAATACAATGGCTACACGCCCACCATGGCCAAGCAACTGCTGGAAGCGTTTACAGAACTCGATCAAAACGATGAGCTTTTCGCGGGTGTTCTGTTTGGACATGGCGAGCATTTTACCGCGGGCCTGGATCTACCTAAATGGACAGGCCGTATGGAGCGTGACGCAAGCCCGGAGAGAGGCGAGGATGCAAGCGTCGACCCAATGGCGCTCGGGCGCGCGTGCCGCAAACCCATCGTCACAGCGGTACAGGGCATTACCTTTACCTTCGGGATTGAGATAGCACTGGCAGGCGACATTGTGATTGCTGCAGAAAACTGCCGGTTTTCGCAGCTAGAGCCCGCCCGAGGTATTCACGCGACAGGCGGAGCGACGATTCGCTTTGTACAACGCGGTGGCTGGGGCAACGCCATGTATCACTTACTCACCAGTGACGAATTTGATGCGCAGGAGGCTTATAGAATCGGTTTTGTTCAAGAGGTCGTGCCCACCGGTACACAGCTAGAGCGCGCAATCGAGATAGCGGAGGTTATTGCCAAGCAAGCGCCTCTAGCAGTGCAAGCTACCAAGGCCGCGTCTAAACGGTTTGTTGAAGAGGGTTTTCACGCCGCCGTTGCACAACTTGCCCCTACGCAGCAGAAGCTCATGGACAGTGAAGATGCCAAAGAAGGTGTTCAATCATTCATAGAGCGCCGCGAAGCAAAGTTTAAAGGCCGCTAGCGTCTATACTCCTTGTAAGCACAATCGATAAACGAGACCTCAACATGCCCCACTTTTTGCGTATGAGCACCGCGATCATAGCGTTACTACTTTCAGTAAGCGCTAATAGCATGCCCTGGTGCCGGTTGAAATTGGCAGCAAAGAGTGGCTTCAGCCGCGCGCCTTCCTCGGCTCAACGTGGAATGAAATAAACGGTGTTTGCGACGCAGTGACGGGCGCCTGCAGCGGCGAACTTAACGGCCACAATCTAGAGGGCTGGATTTGGGCAGGGCTAGACGACGTGAACGGGCTCTACAACGACTACTTTTCGACCGCGCAAACGCCTTCAGGCCCTCAGTGGCTGGGCATGGGCCCCGGGCCAGATGCCTACACAGTCTCTACCGCGTACTGGGCAAGACTCTGGAATAGAGGCCCATTTACAACGACAGGCAGCATATACAACACCATGATTTTTAGTTACCTGTATGAGATGTGGGAGGGTTGGTTACGCGATACTGACGCTACAAACTCTGCAGGCCGAGTCGCCTCTATCGGTATACAGAGTACGTACGTGGGCGGGGAAAGCATCATATCCACAGAAGGCACGGCGGATAAAGACAACAACTACTACAGCCTGGCCTACGACCCGGGTTCACAAACCGTCACCGTGTTTCAGCTGGGCGGATTTTTCTTTCGCGAGACCGCGACAGTGCCAGCACCCTCTACGGCGCTGCTGGTGATCCTGGGAGGCTTTGCGATGCGCCAACGATCACACCGCAGCAAACTCTTCAAAAAATAGCTCTGCGTTCAACAGCATCCACAGACTCATGGCCCTTGAGTGATCGTGCTCAATCGTTTTGTCGTTGAGCCACTGCTCTATCATGGGCGTAATGAGTTCATCGGTGGTGACACCCACGACCAGACGATCACACATGGCTTTGGCATTGCGCAAAATATTGAGGTGACCTATGTGAAAAAGATCAAAAAACCTGTTGTGTAACCTACTATCATATCCCCTCCCCTAACTGCTTATGACTTGCACTACCCTTTTATAGTGGGTTGCCTGCTTACAGGCTAACCACGGTATCTGCGTACTTAAGCGTTTCCTGGCGATGTGTCACCATCACCACAGTGAGGTGCTCGGATGCCTTTTCCAGAGTCTTGAAGAACAGCTCTTGTGTTTGTGTGTCTAGCGTACTGGTCGCCTCATCTAGCACAAGCACCGACACGTCTCGGTACAGTGCTCTGGCGATACCTACTCTCTGACGCTGTCCGCCACTGAGTAATGCGCCACGTTCGCCGACCAGCGTATTGTAGCCATCGGCAAATTGTTCTATTTCTGTGTCGATCGCTGCTCGCGCAGCAGAGTAA
This sequence comes from Pseudomonadales bacterium, assembly GCA_045105115.1. Classification (GTDB taxonomy): domain Bacteria; phylum Pseudomonadota; class Gammaproteobacteria; order Pseudomonadales; family JAUIET01; genus JAUIET01. The sequence continues at coordinate 4,998 of JBGCDE010000110.1, forward strand.
CGCACTCGGTCATGATCAATATTTTCTGGCAAGATTCCAAAGGCGATATTTTCGGCAATACTGGCATCACTCAAATACACCGTCTGTGGTACAAACCCCACCGCTTTTTGCCATGCACCCAGAGTGCTTTCATCTAACGCCTGGCCATCTATCTGCAAAGTACCTGAATCGGGCGAAATCAAACCCATCATAATCTCAACCAATGTGCTCTTGCCCATTCCTGAGCGACCAGTAATCGCCAGTATCTGCCCGGCGGGAACCGTTAGCGAATAGTCTTCAAATAATGGTTTAGCCGCGTCAGGGTAGCTGTAGGAGATATTCTGCAACTGAATGTCGTGTTGCGGATGCAGTGCAGCACCCGTGCTCTCAATACGATCAGGCCGCTGACTAGCAGCGCGTACGATTTCATAGAGCTTATCAAACACGGCCTGCGCGCTGCGTATCTGCGTTACGGCCAAGTAGCTTTGCTGTACCTTCGGCACCAGCTTAAAGCCAGCCATCGCGTATAGCGTCAACACGGGCAGCACCGCTTCAACACCGCCTTTCAGCGTTAAAAAGTACAACGTGATCAGCAGCATGCCCACTAACACTACCGTCTCTACCATGTAGTACGGCGATTGGCCCAGGATCATGTTCTCGGCCATGGCTCGTGTCACTTTATTGGTAGACGTTTTAAATTGGCCAGCGAGCTGCGATTCAGCCGCATACAACTTGATATCTTTGATGCCCTCTAAGCTCTGAATCAGTAATTTGTTACGCCGTGCGTTTGCACTGCTGATAAATTGGCCGTTGGTGTAGATGCGCGAGCGCAGCGCGTAAAATACAAACCAGTAAACCGCCACCAGACAAACCAGCGTTGCCGCCGCCACGCGCACATCCACCATCACAATTAACAAACTCAGCAGCACGATGGAAAATGCGCGGCCATTTAAGCGCAGCGCCGGCGCCACCAGATGCGTACTCAGGCGCTGGGTATCAAACATAATTTGCTGGATAAGATCGGCGCTGTTGGTT
>JBGCDE010000111.1:0-26401 GCA_045105115.1 Pseudomonadales bacterium
GATACGGTCAAATCATGCATAGTCTTACTCTGGCTACTATTTAAAGGGCGCTATTTACGGACACTATTTATCGGCACTATTCGATTACTTTTGGAACAAGAAACAAGCCAGCTTCGGTAGAAGGGGCGATGGCTTGAAAAGCTTCGCGACGGTCTTGTTCAGTGACTTCGTCGGCGCGCAGTCGTTGCGTGGCGTCGAGTGGATTGGTCATCGGTTCAACAGCGTCGGTGTCCACGGCCTGCATTTGATCGATCATAGTCAATATATCGTTCACTTTTTGAACAGCTTGGTCGGCTGTTTCCTTATCTATGGCCAAACGGGATAGGGTAGCGACTTTTTCGATGTCAGATCGGTCAACAGACATGGGGGTCTCACAACTGGGTGCGCAATGCGCAAGACGTATAAAGTTATCATATTTGCTGCTTGCCCTGCATGCTTGGCGTTGCTAGAGTTTCGCTTTTTTTAGAACAGCCCTCACGCAAATGGCCTAAAAGGCTATTTTTAAAGGAATTATTACAAAAATACCGTCAGCAGTAACACTCACGTACTGCTACCTTATAAGTAGCAGTACGTAAAACAGGCTTTAGCAACATGTTGAAAAGAATTCGTGGAATGTTCTCCAACGACCTGTCCATTGATTTGGGCACGGCCAATACACTGATCTATGTGCGCGATCAGGGTATTGTTCTGGACGAACCTTCGGTGGTAGCGATCAGAATCCACAATGGTCAGAAGCAAATTGAAGCAGTTGGTGCTGACGCCAAGCGCATGCTCGGCAGAACGCCTGGCAACATAACCGCTATCCGACCTTTGAAAGATGGTGTTATCGCTGATTTTCAAATCACGGAAAAAATGCTTCAGCATTTTATAGCCAAGGTACATCAACATAGCTTTATTCGACCCAGCCCACGAGTTTTGATTTGCGTTCCTTGCCAGTCAACTCAAGTGGAGAGACGTGCCATCCGGGAATCAGCGCTGAGTGCTGGCGCGCGCATGGTGCGCTTGATTGAAGAGCCCATGGCTGCTGCAATTGGGGCCGGCCTTGCTGTTGAAGAAGCCAGTGGCTCTATGGTGGTAGACATTGGCGGTGGCACAACTGAAATTGCAATTATCTCTTTAAATGGTGTTGTCTATAGCGACTCGGTACGAATCGGTGGTGACCGCTTCGATGAAGCCATTGTTGCGCATGTTAGGCGCCGCTACGGCAGCCTGATTGGTGATGCCACTGCAGAGCGAATCAAACAAGAGATTGGTTGCGCCTATAAAGGCAGTGAATTGCGCGAACTTGATGTACGCGGTCGTAATCTGGCTGAAGGTGTGCCTAGAAGTTTTGTACTCAATAGCGATGAAATTCTGGAGGCTTTGCAAGAACCTCTTACCGCGATTGTGCAAGCTGTTAAAGCAGCCCTTGAGCAATCACCTCCTGAATTGGCTTCTGACATTGCTGAAAAAGGCTTGGTGCTTACCGGTGGTGGTGCATTATTGAGAGATATCGACCGATTGCTGGCGGATGAAACAGGCCTGCCGGTGATTGTTGCTGAAGACCCCTTGTCTTGCGTAGCACGTGGCGGCGGCAGAGCCATGGAGTTGATGGACATGCAACGCATGGATTTATTTTCCACTGAGTAAAACCCGGTGCCTACGGCGCTATACCTGAGGCCCAAACCATTAAGCCTTTATTCCAGCGAACATCGTCGAAGGGCTTCCAGGCTGTTCTGGTAGCGCTTCTTGCGCTTGGCCTGGTGGTCTTTGAGCAGCGTTCAGATTCTGTTAATCCGCTGCGAAGCATACTTCACACTGTTACAACGCCCTTCTATTGGCTGGCCGATATTCCAAAGCGTGCTTCTATCTGGAGCGCTGAATCTTTAGTCAGTCGTCGTGCTCTTTTAGAGCAAAATGCAGGGCAGCGTATTGAATTACTGATACTCAAAGGCAAACTGCAGAAAATGGCAGGTATGGCAGCTGAAAACGTGCGCTTGCGCGAATTGCTAAACAGCTCGACGGTGCTCGACAGCAGTGTGTTGGTGGCTGAGCTGATCAGCATTTCTCCCGACCCGCGCAGTCACAAGATTGTGCTGAACAAGGGCTCTAGGGATGGCGTATATTTAGGCCAGGCTGTGCTTGATTCCGAAGGCTTGATGGGGCAGATCATTGATGTTGGACCGAACATCAGTCGTGCTCTGCTGATTTCAGACAGCAGCCATGCATTGCCTGTGCAAATTAATCGCAATGGGGTTCGATCAGTAGCGGCTGGTACAGGCTTGCTGCACGAACTGGAGCTTCGCCACGTGGCCGCGACAACCGATATCAAAGTGGGCGACCTGCTGGTCAGCAGCGGTCTGGGCCGCCGATTTCCGGTCGGCTACCCGGTGGCCGACGTGACTGAAGTGGTGCTTGACCCTGGCCAACCATTTGCCACCGTGAAAGCAATGCCTCGCGCGCAGTTGAATCGCTCACGCCATGTGCTGTTGGTTTTTACCGAGGCGCCGCAACAGTTTTCGGGGGAAGAGGAAAACCCTGTAACAAACGATGGATGAGCGCGCCGCACACGGCCTTTGGGTGATCGTCGCAAGCATTGCGATGGCGCTGCTGCTAATGATAATGGCGGTTCCCGATTGGCTACGCTGGAGCCGACCTGAATGGGTAACGATGGTGCTCATCTATTGGGTAATGGCTCTGCCGCACAGGGTCGGCATTCTGGTTGCCGCTGCATCAGGGTTATTGTTGGATGTGCTGGAAGGTGCCGTATTGGGGCAGCATGCATTTGCCCTGGTGATTGTCGCCTACGCCACTATGTTGCTGTATCAACGTTTGCGAATGTTTGCGGTGTGGCAGCAAGCCTTCATTGTATTTGTGTTAGTTGGTATACAACAGCTTGGTTGTCATTGGGTGGAAAACATCTCGGGTAACCCAGAGCAAAATTTACTGTTTCTGTTACCTGCAGCAATGAGTGCTGTTTTCTGGCCGCTGGTCACTGTTTGCCTCGCTTTTTTCCAGCGTATGTACGCGGTGTACTAAATGAGTATGCCCAAGGCCATACTTGCTGAATTCACCGTTGGAAGCTGACGATGAGTGAGGAAATACTCATTAACGTAACGCCGGTGGAAACTCGCGTAGCCCTGGTGGAAAACGGTATGTTGCAAGAGGTGCATATCGAACGGGCATTGCGGCGCGGCATTGTAGGCAACATATATAAAGGAAAAGTAGTTCGCGTGTTGCCAGGCATGCAGTCAGCGTTCGTAGAAAATGGCCTGGACAGAGCCAGCTTTATTCATGCCAATGACCTTGTCTCATTCGATGAAAATGGCAAGGAAGACCGAAGCGGTAATCCGCCACTGGTGCAAGAAGTATTACATGACGGCGACAGCCTGCAGGTTCAGATTATCAAAGAACCGATTGGCACCAAAGGCGCTCGCCTGTCTACTCATATGTCGGTCTCTTCGCGATTTTTGGTGTATATGCCTTACACGGATCATATAGGCATATCGCAGCGTATTGAGGGCGAGGAAGAGCGTGAGCGCCTGCGGACTGCCGTAGAACAAGGTGTTAAGGCTGAAGGCCTCGCCGGAAATGGAGGTTACATCGTTCGTACTGCCGGCGAGGGAGCAAGTGAAGAAGATATCCGATCGGATATTCGCTTTCTTTCCAGGCTTTGGACGTCCATAGAAAAACGCGGAAGAAGTGCCGCAACACCGTCACTGGTGTATGAAGACTTACCCTTGTACCTGCGCACGATGCGGGACATGGTGCGCCCTGAGCTTGAGAAGATTCGTATCGATTCAGCGGACGTCTGCGAACGAGTAAAAGCGTTTGCCGATGAATTCATTCCCGAGTTAAACAGTGCGATTGAATTTTACCAAGGCCCGCGCCCGCTGTTTGACTTGAATGGTATTGAAGACGAAATTCAAAAAGCGCTGAGTCGTAAAGTACAGCTTAAGTCTGGTGGCTATCTAATACTTGATCAAACCGAAGCTATGACCACTATTGACGTCAACACCGGTGCATTTGTTGGTCATCGCAATCTGGAAGAAACCATATACAAAACCAATCTTGAAGCCGCCCAGGCCTTGGCGCGCCAACTGCGCGTTCGAAATCTTGGCGGCATGATCATTATTGATTTTATCGACATGAAGGAGCCAGAGCATCAGCGGCATGTGCTTCGAACGCTGGAAAAAGCGCTGGTTAGAGACCCTGCCAAGCTAGCCATCACCGGCATATCCGAACTGGGTCTGGTGCAAATGACCCGTAAGCGCACGCGTGAAAGTTTGGAACAGAGCTTGTGTGAACCCTGTGAAGCTTGCGATGGTCGCGGTACCTTAAAGTCTGCGGAGACGGTTTGTTACGAAATTTTTCGTGAGATTCTGCGTGAAACACGCACCTATGACAACGACAGTTATATGGTGTTGGCTTCGCAAGCCGTTATCGATCGACTGCTGGACGAAGAATCCAATAGTGTGGCCGATCTTGAAGAGTTTACCGGCAAGAACATCAAGTTTCAGGTGGAAGTAATGTATTCACAAGAACAATTTGACGTGATTCTTTTGTAGGTCAGATTCGGTGGCGTTGATCAAATTCATAAGTCGCTCTGTACTGGCAATATGTATCTGCCTGCTGCTGTTCTGTGCGCTGTTGGCGAGCTTTGGTCGTTATATAGCGCCCTATGCCTCTGACTTTCGCCCGCAAATAGTGAGCTGGACAAATTCGGTTGCTCCCCTTTCGATTGATGCAAAACATCTTGAGGGCGATTGGCGCCGTCTCTCACCTGGTATCACCGTACGAGGCTTGCAGCTTGGAAGTGGGGCAGATGCTCTTGGTATCGAGAGAGCACGCATTAAGCTGAATCTTGCGTATAGCGTGTGGTATCGCAAGTTAGTCTTCGATGAACTGGAAATCGCCGGTGTTAGCTTGGATTTTCTTGAAGACGCCGATGGTAAATGGGCGCTGGATGCGAAATGGTTGCCTAAAGCTGATAAACCCAGCGGTTTGTTGTCAGTAGAATCGCTTTATCAGGGGCTTGAGCAATTAGCTTTGAAAGGAGCGAGGCTGCAATTCAATCGTCATGACGGTCGTGTGATCATTGTTGATCACTTGAATATGGACTACACCAAGGAAGGCAATCAGTGGCGAATAAATAGCAATGGTCTGCCCGATAAATCGGCGCTGCCGATCAATATGATTGTAGAGGGTATCGGCCTGCCGGGCTCGCAAGGATTTACAGCGCATGCTTACAGCCTGGTGAATGGATTTGACGCCAGCCCTTATCTGGAAAAAGCGAACTACCAGGGCTGGAAGCCGGAGTTACCACGCTTTGATGCGCGGCTATGGTTGGATTACGAGCAAGGAAAGCTTGAAGTGCAAGGGGTGGTAGATCTAAAAAAAATCAGGTTTACACACGAAGACGGCCGTAATTCGATTGACGTTCCAGAGCTGGCTTCGCAATTCAAATTTGCCATTGCCGAGAATGAATCACCATCCATATGGCTTCGCGATTTACACATTCGTCTAAAAGATGAAGAAATTAAGTTTGAGCAAGCGAATCTGCTTCCCAATGCCAGCGGTTTGCAAGCCAGTTTTGACTCGATCAACGTTAAACCCGTGTTACGCCTGTTGAGACGTTTTGAAGTATTGCCGGACACGGCGCAAGATGTGTTGGCAACCTTGGATCCCGGCGGGGAGCTTCGAGATATCACTTTGCGTTTTCCAGAACAAGGTGGGATTAAGAACCTGCAAATTTCAGCGCGACTGGATCAGGTGTCAACCAGAGCATGGAAGGGTGCGCCTGGTGTTGAGAACCTGAGTGGCCAGATTTACGCGACGCTCAAACAGGGTATCGTCGATATCGATTCAAATGACATCGAGCTACGATTTCCCAAGCTTTTTCGAGAGCCGATTGGTTTTGCCAGGGCAAACGGTTTGATTCAGTGGCGCATCAAGGACAAAACCGTTGAAGTTGAAAGTGGTCTGCTCGACTTTGGGGGTAAGCTTGGTGAGGCGGCCGCTTATTTGAGCCTGGATATTCCACTAAAAAAGGAATATCTACTTGAGCCGAACATGGACTTGCAGATTGCCTTGGAAGATACCCGAGCTCGCTATCGAAATACATTTATTCCATACACCCTGGATGAAGGCTTGCGAGAATGGCTCGAGCGCAGCGTGGTTTCGGCAGACATTAGTGAAGCAGCATTTATTTACCGAGGTTCTATCGCCAGGAATTCAGGTAAGAAAAAATCGGTGCAATTGTATATCGATGCTGATGACGCCGAGCTGGATTATGACCCGGCTTGGCCCGCTGCAAGAGATTTAAAGGCGACAGTATTTGTCGACGACGCCAATGTTCTGGTGGAGGCTAGTGAAGCCAGGGTCAGTGGCCTGGCGATGCAAAGCGCCGTTGTCAGGTATGTGCCTGCAGCCAATCTGAAGGGCGGAACCGTAAAGCTAAAATCAAGCCTAAATGGAGAGCTAGACGCCGCGCTTGAGTTATGCCGCGACTCGCCAATCAGAGAGCAATTGGGTAGTGCATTGGATGATTGGGCCGCCACTGGGCGTATTAGTGGTCGCCTGAGCACGGACATACCAATTGGGCTGGATAAAAGTTTTAGCGTTGATTTACGTGCCAGGCTGCATGAAGCGCAGCTCGATAATGAGCAAATTAATATTCAATTCAATGATGTAAATGGCCCGCTCCGATACTCGAGTAGCAAAGGTTTGCACTCTGCCGGTTTGGTTGGAACCCTGTGGAACGACTCATTGTCTGCGGAGATTCAGTCGTCTAAAACGCCTGCTACAGAATCTGGCGGAGAAGCAGAGTGGATAACGTCATTGAATGTTCGTGGTACCGCGGCACCTGATTCTGTACTCTCCTGGCTAAGAACGCCGTTAAACGATTTTCTTAGCGGTGAGATTGAATATTTGGCCGAGTTGAACATTCGAAAGAATGATACTCGCTTGAAAATCAATTCTCGATTGTTAGGCTTAAGTTCAAAGCTGCCCCCACCGTTTGGGAAGCTGGATCAGCAAGAGCTACCGCTCGGTATAACGCTATTTTTGAATGAACGCCCACTGCGTATGCGCTTGCAGCTGGCGGATCGAATGAATGGCGCACTGGTTCTGCCACCCGATCAGGCAATGACAGGCATGTTGAGCTTTTATGACGGTCCGCAACCCAGTTATGCCGATGATAGTATTCGCCTAAGCGGTAATTTGAAGCGTTTTGATCTAGGTGGCACGCTGGATGTTATTGATGCTTATCGAACAGAAGCTGAGAGCACTTCAGCAAGTGACGAGCCAGGCAGTAATGATCAAGGTGCGCCGCAACCCAGAAAGATCCCAACCGTGTACGCTCAAGATTTGAAGCTTGAAATCGCGGAAGTTTTTGGCAATGAATTTGAACAAGTGACCGCTGCGGTTGCCAGTCACGGTGAAGCGTGGACATTTGCATTTAATAGTGAACGAGTCATTGGCCGAGCCACTTATGATGCCGCTCAATCGACCGCACTGGATATTTCTCTTGATCGCCTTTATCTGCAAACTGAAACCAATGAACTTGGGCTGGACACAGCTGAACAACCGTCGTCTGATTTGTTAGCTGATTTTTACCCGGCTGAATTGCCAGAGATGCAGTTCAAGCTTGCCGATTTGCGAGTCAATGAGAAGCCGTATGGGCAATGGTCTTTTTCATCTTCTTCGATTCAACACGGCATAATTTTCAAGAACCTGACAGCTAATAGCCGTGGGATGCAGATTGCGGGCACTACTGAACAGCCCGCTTATTTGCGCTGGCGTCGTGTAGGGGATCAACAACAAACTGAGTTTAACGGCGTGTTGAGTTGTGGAGACCTTGGTGCCGTACTTGAGGCTTGGGATTATGCCGCGGCGATTCGAAGTAATAGCTGCCGATTCGGTGCTGATCTGGCGTGGTACGGATCGCCTTTGGATCTGGAACTGGCTGGCATGGAAGGCAAGGTTGATATTGCCTTGAACAACGGTCAATTTCTGGAAACAAACTCAACCGCAAATGCATTGAGAATATTTAGCCTGTTCAACTTTGATACTTTGCTGCGACGACTCCAGTTTCGATTTGATGATGTGTTCAACCGCGGGCTCAGTTACGACCAAATTACGGGTGGTTTTGCGCTTGCCAATGGCGAGCTTGATATCGAGCGGGCGTTTGAGGTTAATGGGCCTTCTTCGCGTTTGCAGATGACAGGCAGCCTGGATTTACTGAATGAAACTGTTGATACTCGGATGGTGGCGACACTACCTATCAGTAGTAACTTGCCGTGGGTGGCGGCCCTCGCAGGTGGTTTGCCAATGGCTGCCGGCGTCTATGTTGCCGGTAAGATTTTTCAAAAGCCTATGGAAAAATTGTCCAGCGCGTCCTATGAAGTAACCGGCAGTTGGGATGAACCCGATATCAAGCTGCAGCGGATTTTCGATGACGACGCGGGCCAAACGGCAGCGCCGGAAGCGGCGAACCCCGACAATCAGCAGCGTGAGCAGGGGATTGACGTACCTACTCCTGTCGACAGCAGTCGCTTGGACGCTGCACCCGTGGGAGAAACTACTGCAGTTCCCGAAGGTACTTGAACAATTTACGTGAACTTGAAGGTGCTTTGTTGGTTTGTACTTCTTTTCGGTGATTGCGAACAAGCTGCATTAGCTTTTGCCGATCGATATGCGGAAATTCTGCAAGCGCTGACTCGATGCCTTGCGCTGGATCGTTAAGAATAAGATCCCGTAATTCCTCGAGTTGATGAAATTTTCTTGCCTCAGCTCGCCGGCCCGCTGCAATATCGTCGAGCACCGCTTGTATTGGTGTCACATCCAATTCATTGAGATGTTTGGCAAGATATCGCAATTCTCTGCGCCGGGCATCGCGTTTCGGCATGCCGCGAATACGCTTGAGAATATCGCTAACATCTTCTGGCAAAGAAATTTTGGCAAGCTGCTTATTCGGTAAATCAGCCATAGTCTCACCAAGATCGAACAAAGCGCGAAACTCTCTTTTCAATTGAGACTTGCTGGGTAGCTCATCCTCTGAAAGCTCGCTCGGATTCTCTGAGCTCTCGTCTAGCGGTTCATTCTGCATTTCTTTTGTCACACGAATTACATATAAAAGGCGGTAGCCAGGCCAAGAAATGATACGAAACCAACCACATCAGTCACTGTGGTAAGTAGTACAGTTCCCGCCAGCGCCGGGTCGATGTTCAGTGCCCTGAGCACGAGTGGTAATAGCACACCCGCCAAAGCAGCCGTCACCAGATTTATGAACATGGCGAGAGCTATTACAATTCCTATTCGTTGATCGCCAAACCAAGCTGTGGCTATGGCCGCGACCACCAAGGCCCAAAGCATGCCATTCAGCGCGGCAACCAGCAGTTCACGATTCAGTAACCAGCGGGTATTGCTGCGACTAATCTGATCAAGCGCCATTCCTCGAATCATAATTGTCAAAGTTTGGCTTCCTGCAACGCCACCCATACTGGCCACAATGGGCATCAATATGGCTAATGCGACGATTTGCTGAATCGTTTCCTGGTACACATTGATCGCTGCCGCAGCGATAAACGCAGTGATCAGATTGGCGCCCAGCCAAAGTGCCCGACGCGGTGCAGCGTGTTTCACTCTGCTGAACGTTTCCTCGTCGTCGCCCAGACCAGCCATGCTCATCAGCGAGTGATCAGCGTCTTCGATAATGACATCAACCACATCGTCAATCGTGATTCGGCCAAGTAGTTTATTGCTATTGGTTTCGATAACAGGTGCAGACACCCAGTCATGTCTCTCAAACAGGGACGCGACAGTACGGTCGGGCATGTCGGCAGGAATGGCTTCTATACCTGTCTGCATCAGCTCACGTACGGTCATTCCAGGGTCGCTGACCAGCACTCGGCGCAAGGGCAGCAAGCCCAGAAATTCATCTTTACGATTCACCACAATGAGCGTGTCGGTGAAGCGTGGAATTTCTTCGTGTCTGCGCAGATAACGCAGAACCAATTCCATGGTGTGGCTGGGCCGAACCGTGATGGTGTCGGTGTTCATCAAGCCGCCGGCTGTGTCTTCTGCAAACGGTAGTACCAGCTCAAGCCTTTGCCGATCCTGCGTATCCATCGATTGCAGCAATTCGTTAGACAATTGCTCAGGCAATTGTTGAACAATGTCTACCAGGTCATCTGTTTCCAGGCCTTCGGTGACCGCGAGCAGTTCTTCGGTGTCCATTGCCCTGAGAAACTCGCCGCTGATATCAGCGTTCACTTCATGAAGAATCTCGCCTTCGTTTTCAAGCTCGATGAGTTGCCACAATATCTGGCGCTTATTAGGCGGAGAAGATTCGAGCAGATCCGCCACTTCCGCAGCGGGTAAGCTGTTGAGCATGCGTCTAACATGCGCCAAGGTACCTGTATCCAGCGCATCGTTAAGAGTGTCTATTGGCGTTTGTCTTTGGCCTGCATCCTGTGCCTGGGCCATGTTATTCGGCTTCGTCGAAGCGGTTTTGGATCAGTGTTTCAACAGCGCGCCAGGCTTCCTGCTCGTCGCTGCCAGAAACTTCCACGGTGAGTATTGTGCCTTTACTTGCAGCAAGAAGCATTACCGACATAATGCTCTTGGCGTCTACCAATTGACCGTCTTTGCCAATTTGGATGCTGGAGCTGAAATGGGCTGCTGCGGCCACCAGCTTTGCCGCCGCTCTAGCGTGCAAACCCAGTTTGTTTATTATTTCTATGTCTTGCTGAATCATTGGTCGTCAGCAATGCGTTTGAGTTCTCGGTGGCGTACTTGAACGTTATCAAATTGCTTATTAAAGCGTTGCAACAGACGTTCGCTCATATACACAGAACGATGTTGTCCGCCAGTGCAGCCAATACCAACCGTGACATAACTGCGATTATTGGCCTGAAACTCTGGCAACCACCGTTCCAGAAACTGCGCAATGTCATCAAACATATCATGAACAGTTTGATTTTCTTCCAGGAAATCAATCACTTCTTGGTCAAGACCGCTTAACTTTCGCAGTTCCTTGCTCCAATAGGGATTGGGCAAACAGCGAACGTCATACACAATATCTGCGTCGGTTGGAATGCCACGTTTAAAACCGAACGATTCAAACAATATGGCGATACCTCCGAGCGTCTCACCCACCACCCGTTGCCGCACAATATCGCGCAGTTCGTAGATATTCATCTGGCTGGTTTCTATGGTGAGCGTGGCACCGTTTGCAATCGGTGCGAGTAGTTCTTTCTCAGCTTCCAGCGCTTCTTGTAGAGCAGTGAAACGGTCACTCAAAGGGTGTTTTCGCCGAGTTTCACTAAAGCGCTTTAATAACTCTTCGCCGTTGGCATCAAGATAAATGATCTCGGCATGGATGTCGGCAGGGAAATGCTCTATGAACTCGTCGAAACGAGCAATGTCGGCCGCCGCATTACGGGCATCTATACAGACAGCAAGGTGTTTATATTCTTCAGATTGAGTAATTTTGGTCTGCTCGACCAATGCGGGCAACAGAGCGGCCGGCAAATTGTCGATACAGTAATAACCTGCATCTTCCAGCACATGCAGCGCAGTTGTTTTGCCGGACCCGGATCTGCCGGATATGATGGCAAGTTTTCGTCCTTTTGGCGTGCTACCTGACACAGCTGCTTCCCGTTATTCACTCGAGCTTGGTGGCCGCTTGCTCTTCACTACAGCCCACAAAGACGTGCGCCGGCGGCGCAGGTCAACTTTCTACGGTACCTTGGAATGGCATTTGGTTCAAGCCGCTTGCCGAGTGCAATTTACTCGATTGGCGCAATGGCCGCTTGATAAAGGGCGTCAGCGTCCTCCGAGTTTCGCAAGCTTTCGCAATAGCCGGGATTGCTGAATCGTTTGGCGAGCTCGGCGAGAATTTTCAGATGTTCATCGGTTGCCTCACCGGGCACCATCAGCACAAACAGCAAATCGACTGGCTGTTTGTCTGGTGCATCAAACTCTATACCTTTTGCCAAGGTCACCAATGCACCGGTGCATTGTGTGCAGCTCTCTAGCCTGCAGTGCGGGATAGCTATTCCTTGACCAAGACCAGTGCTGCCCAGACGCTCTCTGGCCATAAAGGCATCCAGAATGCGCTGCATATGTGCGGGCTTGCTGTCCTCAACCAGTTCGCTGGCGAGGAACTCGAAAATACGTTTCTTTGACTGACCATAGGCCGAGTGAAACGTACGTTCCGGTGTCAGAATATCGCTAATGTGCATGTATGTGAAAACCCGCGAACCAAGCTGTTCAGGGCTCCTTAGTCAAAGCTGTCTGATACGCTTGCCCCTTTGTGGCTGCGCATCTTTTCTTTGTGTTTGATGATTTGACGATCAAGTTTGTCAGCCAATGTGTCTATCGCGGCGTACATATCGTCGGATTCTGAAGCGGCAAATATATCGGCGCCTGAGACATGTACTGTAGCTTCCGCTTTTTGCCGAATTTTTTCAACGCTAAGCGTCACATGCGTATTGGTTATGTTGTCGAAGTGCCTTTCGATGCGGGTCAACTTACTATTGACGTAGTCGCGTAAAGAGTCGGTAAGGTCCACATGGTGTCCACTGATTTGTACTTGCATAGAGCCCTCTTTTTGCTGTGACAAGGCAAAGCCTTTTTTCTGGTGTCATTCCTGACGCCCTGGTAACCCGTCATCAAACCAGACGCTTACGCTCGTTTGATGGCGGAACATTCATACTTTCCCGATATTTTGCGATGGTTCTTCTCGCTACTTCAATTCCCTGCTCAGCGAGCAAATTAGCAATTTTATTATCACTCAATGGCTTGCGCGGATTTTCAGCAACCACCAGCTTCTTAATAATCGCGCGAATCGCTGTTGATGAGCACTCGCCGCCTGACGATGTACTGACGTGACTTGAAAAAAAGTACTTCAGTTCGAAAATACCGCGTGGCGTGTGCATGTATTTCTGCGTGGTCACTCTGGAAATCGTCGACTCGTGCATGTCAACAGCCAGCGCAATGTCATGCAATACCATCGGCTTCATTGCTTCGTCACCATACTCCAGAAAATTAACCTGTTGCTCAACAATGCAGCTGGCAACTTTCATTAAGGTTTCATTGCGACTTTGCAGGCTTTTCAGAAACCAGCGGGCCTCTTGCAAGTTATCTTTTAGAAAGGCGTTGTCCTGGCTGTTGTCGGCGCGTCGAATTAGGCCCGCGTAGTCAGCATTTATGCGTAACTTGGGCGCGACGTCAGGATTGAGCTCAACTTTCCAGCGGTCGTTTTTCTTGCTCACGAAAACGTCAGGAACCACGTATTCGGTCTTGCTTTGGGCCACCGAATCACCTGGGTAAGGATTCATGCTTTGAATAAGGCTTATCACTTGCTTGAGCTCGTCTTCCTTGAGCTTCATGCGGCGCATTAACTGAGCGTAGTCACGTGAGCCCAGTAAATGCATATGGCGATCAACCAGCCTTAACGCTTGATTAAGCCATGGCGTCTCTTCAGCTATTTGTTTGAGCTGTACGGTGATGCATTCCTGCAAATCTACCGTTGCCACACCAGGAGGATCAAATTGTTGTATACGATGCCTTACGGCCTCGATTTCATCTAATTCGATATCCAGCTCTGGATCGAAGCCTGACAGAATGTCTTCCGGCGTCATGCTTAGCAGGCCGCTTGGCTCGATAGCGTCCACTATCGCCAATGCTATCAGCATATCGGTGTCTGACATTGAGGTCATGTTCAACTGCCACATCAGATGATCTTGCAGAGACAGTTCTGCGGTATTTCGACTATCGAAATCGAACTCATCATTACTTGCCGGCCCAGACGATGAAGCAGGTGGACCCGCTGGGTACACGTCATCCCAGTTTGAATCTACCGGTACATCGGCAACGTTCGCATCGTCACCCCAGTTATCTTCGGAGCCATCAATTGGGCTGGTTTCTTCCGCTGCAGAATCAGACGCCGTTTTTACTGCATCAGCATCATTGCGTGTGTCTGTTGTGGAGCTGCTTGAATCACTGGTGGCGTCAGCGCTTTGCGCCCCACCTTCTTCTTCCACTTCTAACAGAGGGTTTGATTCAAGTGCTTCTTGTATTTCGCTCTGCAAATCGAGAGTGGAGAGTTGCAGAAGCTTTATAGCCTGCTGCAACTGCGGAGTCATCGTCAGTTGCTGGCCAAGCTTAAGTTGCAGAGATTGTTTCATTAGTCAAAGTGTAGCTCTGCGTGGCAGTGCAAGCAATGCTTGTCACGGAGAATAGTCACGCTACTCAGAAAATTCGTGAAATAGACAGCTTGACATAACGGCGTTAAGCGAGATGCTCTTTATGCTAGAACGGCCAAAGCGCGGTGCAGGACTAAAGCGAGAATTCCTGACCCAAATAAACTTCTTTGACTTTGCTGTGATTCAAAATGGCTTCTGCATTTCCTTCAGCAATGATATGGCCTTCACTGACAATGTAGGCTTTCTCGCAGATATCCAGAGTTTCCCTAACATTGTGATCAGTAATGAGAACGCCTATACCGCGGTTCTTAAGATGGATTATGATTTGTTTGATGTCGTTCACCGAGATTGGGTCTACCCCGGCAAAAGGTTCATCGAGCAAAACGAAAGAAGGTTCGGTTGCCAAGGCTCTCGCAATTTCAACGCGTCTGCGTTCGCCGCCAGAAAGAGCCATGCCCAAGCTTTTGCGAATGTGTGTGATATGGAATTCTTGCAGTAATTGCTCTAATTTTTCTTTGCGCTGCTGGCGACTCAGCTCTGCCCTGGTTTCCAGAATTGCCAGGATATTGTTTTCGACACTGAGCTTTCGAAAGACTGAGGCCTCTTGCGGAAGGTAACCGATCCCTTTTCGAGAGCGAACATGCATGGGTTTGTTGGTCACGTCGGCATCGTCGATTTTTATTTTGCCTTTCTCGGGCTTTACAATACCAACCACCATATAGAAGCATGTGGTTTTACCGGCACCGTTTGGGCCCAGCAATCCAACAATGTCACCACTGTTGACGGTTAGAGATACGTCTTTGACGACGCTGCGGCCTTTATAACTTTTGGCCAGGTGCAATGCTTGTAAGACTGGCAATTATCGCGCCTCTTGCTGAGAATCCGCCGCAGCGTTTTCATTGGGCGGAATGATTATTTCGACGCGACCTTTAGTCTCAGACGAACCGTTAGCCCGAACTATTTGTCGCGTCATGTCGTAGGTGATTTCATCGCCGCGCACTTCTGTACCATCTTGCTCTACGTAGGCGTTTTTTTGCAGCGTTACTATTTCACTGGCAACGGTGTATTCAATTTGATTTGCGCGCGCTGTAACAACGCCTTTATCTGGCTGCGGTCGTTGGCGCAATCTGGCAGGTTTACCAGTGGCAACGATTTTACTAACACTGGTAGAGCCAAACATTGTGACTTCTTGAGCGACTATGTTGAGACTGCCCTGGTTAATCACAACGTCTCCCGTGTAGCGCGTTATTTCCTGACGGTCATCGCGCTCTGCGCTGTCAGCTTTAACCTTGATGGGTTGCTTGCGATCTTCATCCAGTGCTCTTGCGCTTGTGCTTAGTAGCAGCACAAGGCAGATTATTGAAATGGGCTTAACGCGGTGGTTCGAAAACACTTCGCACCTCGCTGTGTAATTTGAGAACTTCCTCATTTAAGCGGGCTGTCATGCCAATGCCCACTGTCTGGCCAATTCGTGTGTCAATGATGACTTCTTCTTTTGTGCGCGCCTGGCCTTGCAAGGCATCATAAGTGAGCTTGTCAGTTCGCGCTACGGTATCGCCTTCGATCCGCTCGATAAGAACGCTATTCCACAGGTCGTATACATCTCCGCCAGGGCGAACTTTGCCACTGCGCGAGCTGGTTTCCCATATTTTACCAGTATCACTGATGCTTTGTATTTTTGGTGCTTGCAATAATGTCTCATCACTTATCGAGTAGTGTGCAGCGTACTCGGCTTCCAGTAGGCGAGATTGCTTGCCTTCTTCACTGAAGCGCTTTGAGCTGACGCCCACGGTATAGGTATCCACAAAGTCTTGAGTGCTTGTCTTCACCTCATCAACAATGATATCTGAGTGCCTCTGCTTAACAAAAATGGCCAAAATAACAACAGCGAGTAACGCAAGTGCTCCATACGGTTTGCGAGGCTTGTCGCTAGTCTCTTCAGTCACGGAGCGTGATCCTTGCCATCTGAAGCGTCTGCAAGGCAGTACTGCGCCACTACAGATTGCCATTTGCCTTGCGCCTCTAAAAGCCATTCGCAAGCCTCTCGCACGGCTCCTTTTCCGCCGCGGGCTTGGGTCACGTAGTCTGCCCGTTCGCCAATTCCGTTTGCCGCATTAGCGACGGCAAAGCCTATTCCGGCGGCTTGAATTGCGCTGAGATCAGGTAAATCGTCGCCGATGTACGCTGCCTGCTCAATGCGTAAATCCAACTTGGTGGCTACTTCATTGAGTGCGGTTAGCTTGTCTTCCCTGCCTTGCATGAGAATGTCTATGCCAAGCTCGTTGGCACGGCGCGCCACAATATCTGAGGTTCTGCCAGTGATGATCGCTATGCTAACACCGGTGCTTTTGAGCATCTTCAGACCATGGCCGTCCTGGCTATTGAATGCTTTGAGCGTGTCGCCTTCACTGCTAAAGAATAAGCTGCCATCGGTGAGCACGCCGTCAACATCCATTGCCAGCAGCTTGATCTGCTGCGCTCGCTCTTTCAAGGCCTTATTCATGCCAGTCCGGCCTGCAGCAGATCGTACATTTGCACGGTGCCAACGGGCTTTCCGTCACTGTCGGTCACGACTAATACACTGATCTTGTTGTCTTCCATAATTGTTAGCGCCGCCGCCGCGAGCTCATTGGCGCCAACGGTTTTACCGCCACTGGTCATAATGTCTGCGATGGCTGAATTCTTGATATCAACATTGGTGTCTAGCGCTCGACGTAAATCACCGTCCGTGAAAATGCCCAGCAGCTCGCCTTGATCATCGGCCACGATCGTCATTCCCAAACCCTTCTCGCTAACCTCGAGAATAGCCTCACCCAGCGTTGCATTGGGGGACACGGTTGGCAGCGAATTTCCCGAGTGCATTACGTCTGACACTCGCAGCAGCAAACGCTTCCCAAGGCTGCCACCTGGGTGAGAATAAGCAAAATCTTCGGCGGTAAAACCGCGCTTTTCTAACAAGGCGATAGCCAAAGCGTCGCCCATCACCAGGCTTACGGTAGTGCTCGTGGTTGGCGCGAGGTCGTGAGGACAGGCCTCTTCGGCAATACTTATATCCAGGTTCACGTTTGCGTGTCGGGCGAGACTGGACTTGGCGTTGCCGCACATACTAATCAATGGCACGGCAAGACGCTTCAGCAAGGGTAAAAGCGTAGTGATTTCAGGCGTATTGCCAGAGTTGGATAAGGCGAGCACCACATCATTGCGGGTGATCATGCCCATGTCACCATGGCTGGCCTCGGCTGGGTGTACAAAAAAAGCAGGTGTTCCTGTGCTGGCCAATGTGGCGGCAATTTTGTTGGCAATGTGACCTGATTTACCTATACCCGAAACCACCACTCGCCCACTGCAATTCAACATAAGCTCGCATGCTGCGACAAAGTCGTGGTCCAGGCGCGCAATGAGATTGCTCACTGCATCGCGTTCGATCTCGATGGTTCGCCGTCCGGCCGCCAAATAGATGTCTTCGCTCATTCCATTGTGCACTTTTCTTATAAAACCTTTAACAATTGTAGTGTATACAGCACGTAGCCTAGGAGAAACAGTACCGCTGCAAATCTTCCAATATGGGGCCTTGGTCGTTCCCTCGGATCGGTGCCTGCGTGTTTGAATCGTAGCCAAATTGCATCAGTGAGCACCACAACAATCAGTAGTAGAGTGATTCCGGCCATAAACGCGTAGTCACGATTAAATATTTCGCTACCAAGCTGTACGCCGCCCACCAGACCAGGAATAGACATAACAGCGGCAAGGTTGAATATATTGCTGCCCACCACGTTGCCAAGTGCAATATCAACTTGGCCTTTTAGTGCACAGGCAACCGATGCTGCCAGTTCTGGCAGGCTGGTGCCAATGGCTACGAGCGTCAAGCCTATGATGAGTTGGCTGACTCCTAGCTGAATGGCAACCGATTTTGCGCCCCATACCAGTAGATTGGAGCTAGCAACCAAGACCACTAAACCGCCTATGAGTAACATCCAGGCTTTGGCTTTGGGTAAGTCGTCTAACTCTTCCTCTGGCGTCATTGCCTCCAGGCTGGCGGCTAAATCGTCATCTACATCCAGTTCAGGGTTTTTCTTGTGACTTCGAAATGCCAAATAGCCGGCCACAAAAATACTTCCGAGCAACAAGCATCCGTCGACAAAGCTCACCTTATAGTCGAGCAAGGTGTAACCAGCGAGCAAGGTGATTGCCGCAAGAATAGGCAGTTCGCGTCGAACAACTGATTTACTGATGGGGATGGCGGTGATTAAGGCGGTTACTGCCAGCACCAAACCCATATTAGCCAGGTTGGAACCCAGTGCGTTGCCAACCGCCATATCCGCAGCGTCGTGTAAGGCGGCGTTAAGCGATACGAAGATTTCCGGTGCTGATGTTCCGAAGGCCACAATCGTCAAGCCAATCATCATGCTGGACATGCCAAGATGTTTCGCAGTGACTGCTGCCCCGGTTACAAAACGATCAGCGCTCCAGACAAGTGCTACAAAGCCAACCAGTACCGCCAATAATGCAAGCGTCATATAATTCGAGCTCTCAAAGTGTTCCCTTGTACCAGAAGTGGCCAATGGGCGGGCTCTGCCAATGGCAATAAAGCGTAAATTTACGAAAATTCAACGGCTTCCTAGAATATTAATTATAACATTCCGTCCGTTTTCTTGTCTTAGTTACCGAGAGCATGACCTATTATGGTAGTTTATTTGAGCAATGTAAGGGGAAAGCATGTACGCAATGTTCAACAATTCAATCAGTAACACACTATCGGTCCATTGGCCGGCGCGATTTCTAATGGCGGCACTCTTCGGCATTTTTATGTCGAATGCAGCGGCACAGGAATCTTCGGCGGGGCAAAGTGCAGTCGCTACGGACTCTGCGGTGGCACCCGATGAGCTTATTCGCGATGCAACTGGCAAGATTGTCACGGCAATTGAGCAGGCCAAGCTGTATTACGATAAGGAGCCTGAACGTTTTCACCAGGCCATTGATGAAATTCTGTTTCCTCTCATTGACTTTCGTAGTTTCGCGCGGGGAGTAATGGGTAAGCACGGCAGCCGTAAATTTGAAGCTACGCTGCAGAGTGATGAAGCAAAGCAGGCTTTTCAAGGCAGGGTTGATGCTTTCACTGAGAAATTCAAGCAGGGTTTGGTGGCTACCTATGCGAAAGGTCTGCTGACCTTTCAGGGTGAGAATATTGATGTTCTGCCGATTAAGGGTGATATCGCTGCAGCTAAGAGCGTCAATGTGGTGCAGAAGATCCACGGTGATGGAAGCGAGCCCGTGTTGATTCGCTATAAAATGCGGCAGAACGGCGAAGGGCAGTGGAAGGTGCGCAATGTGCAATTGCAAAGCATCAACCTCGGCAAGGTCTATCGAAACCAATTTGCGTCCGCTGCAAGGCAATATAATTCCGACATTGACAAAGTCATTGAGAATTGGGTGGTAGAATCACAGGACGTTGAGTAATCACCCAGGCAGCTCAGGCTGTCATCCATAGAATAGAGACATGTTGTTAAACGAAATTAAAAGCTGTGTTGAATCCCACTTTGACGGCGCGAAGGTGTTGGTGGAAGAGCAGGGCGGCCACTACACGGTTACCGTAGTCAGTGAAAATATGGCAGGATTAAACCCTGTTAAACGCCAGCAAGCCGTTTATGCCCCGTTGTCTGATATGATTGCCGACGGTCGATTACACGCGGTAAATATTCGCGCCCATACGCCTGAAGAGTACCAAGAGCTCGGTTAATTCCCTTTCCGGGCTGCTTTTCACGAGCAACTGGACAGCAAACTAGTGACACTTAGCTAACAAACAGGTACACGCTTGGATAAATTGCTCATCCGCGGCGGCATTCCGCTGGACGGAGAAATTCGAATATCGGGTTCCAAGAACTCGGCGCTGCCGATATTGGCCGCTAGTTTGCTGTGCCCGGCGCCCGTGCATCTGCACAATCTTCCTCACCTGCATGACGTCACTACCATGATCGATCTGTTGGGTTGCCTGGGTGCAGACATTACTGTTGGGCATAACCTCAGCACTGAAATCAATGCTTCTGATTTAGACCAGTACATAGCACCTTACGAGCTAGTGAAAACCATGCGAGCTTCCATTTTGGTGATGGGACCGCTGTTGGCACGTTTCGGGCAGGCGGAAGTATCGTTTCCCGGTGGTTGTGCGATTGGAAGCCGCCCTGTGGATCTGCATTTGCGTGGCTTTGAGGCCATGGGCGCCGAAATCTCTATTGAGGATGGTTATATCAAGGCGCGCGCAGATGGTGGTTTGCGCGGTGCGAACATATTCATGGAAACCGTTACCGTGGGGGGCACTGAAAACCTGCTGATGGCAGCGGCCCTCGCGCAAGGAGAAACCGTTCTTGAGAACGCGGCCATGGAGCCTGAAATTGTTGACCTGGCTCGGTTTTTGAACGCAATGGGTGCCAAGATCGAAGGCATAGGAACTGCAACTCTTCGGATACAGGGAGTACCGGCTCTGCATGCCTGCGAGTATTCGGTGATGCCTGATCGGATAGAAACAGGGACTTCCCTTGTTGCGGCAGCGGCTACTGGAGGATCGATTAAGGTTAAACAAACCGATCCACACTCATTGGATGCTGTGCTCGCAAAATTGCGGGAGAGTGGTTTCGATCTGCAAATGGGCGATGACTGGATTGCTCTGCAATCGGGCGGTAAGCGGCCAAAAGCAGTGGGTATCAAAACAGCACCTTTTCCTGGCTTTCCGACCGACATGCAAGCGCAATTCATGGCCCTCAACACCATTGCCGAAGGCAGTGCGCATGTGACGGAAACAATTTTTGAGAATCGCCTGATTCAAACTCATGAAATGAACCGCATGGGTGCCAATATAGTGATAGAAGGCAATACAGCGATTGTTAATGGCGTAGACAAGTTGATGGGAGCGCCGGTAATGGCCAGCGACCTGCGGGCCTCTGCCAGCTTGGTAATTGCCGGTCTGGTTGCGCAAGGTGAGACAATCGTTGACCGCATATATCACATTGATCGCGGTTACGAATGCATCGAGGAAAAATTGCAGCAGCTTGGCGCAGACATCAGGCGAATTACGGACTGAGCATAATGATCACAATAGCCCTGACAAAAGGGCGGATTCTCGCAGAAACTTTGCCACTGCTTGAGACCGCCGGAATACAGCCTAGCGAAGACATCAATGCGTCTCGCAAGCTGGTGTTTGAAACTAACGAAAAAGACGTGCGCCTATTAGTATTGCGTGGCGCTGATGTGACTACCTATGTGCGACACGGCATTGCTGATTTGGGTGTGGCTGGCAAAGACATGCTGATGGAGTATGGTCTAGCTGACATTTACGAACTGCTGGATCTTGGTATCTCTCGCTGTCGACTGATGACAGCAGCACCGATAGGGCAAAGCACTATTGATGGGCGAAGCCAAAGAATCAGTGTGGCGAGTAAGTTCACTAATATTGCCCGCCAATTTTACGAAGAAAAAGGCTTGAACGTTGAGCTGATCAAACTTTACGGGGCATTAGAGCTTGCACCAATCGTTGGTTTGGCTGATGAAATTGTCGATGTAGTCGATACGGGTAATACGTTGACGGCCAATGGTCTTGAGCCTCGAGAGCTGATTGCAAATGTTAGTTCCAGGCTGATTGCGAATAAGGCGGCATTGAAAGTGAAATACGAACTCATTACCCATTGGAGTGAGAAAATTCGTGACGCTGTTGATGCACAGCAACCGCCGACGTCCGGATCAGGTTGATATAGCGTGTTAATTTCAAAGCTAGACAGCGCCACTAGCGACTTTCTGCCTGATTTAGATCGCTTGCTCGCTTTTGATAGTGAAGATGATGCGGCTGTAAGTCAGCGTGTAGCTGCGATTATTGCCAGCGTGCGTGAGTCGGGTGACACCGCGTTGCTGGATTTCACCAACAAGCTCGACGGTTGGAATCCTGCCCACGTCGAGGATTTATGTCTGCGCTCGCATGATCTGCACTCGGCTAAACAGCACATCTCTGCTGCGCAGCTGCACAGCCTTGAGCGAGCTGCCGAGCGAATACGCAGTTATCACGAGCACCAAAAACAGCCTTCCTGGCAAATCGAGGAAGATGATGGGACGGTGCTTGGTCAACAGATAACGGCACTCGATAGAGTGGGCGTTTATGTGCCTGGTGGTAAAGCGAGTTACCCATCTTCTGTGTTGATGAATGTAATTCCTGCGCGCGTGGCCGGTGTACAACAAGTCTGTATGGTTGTGCCTGCGCCGGGCGGAGAAATCTCGCCGCTTGTGTTGGCGGCGGCTTCTATTGCCGGTGTAGATGAAGTCTGGAAAATTGGCGGTGCCCAGGCGGTAGCCGCTATGGCATTTGGCACAGCAAGCATCAATCGCGTCGATAAAATTGTAGGGCCAGGAAACGTCTATGTCGCCGAAGCAAAGCGTCAGGTGTTTGGTCGAGTCGGCCTGGATATGGTGGCAGGTCCCTCGGAAATCTTGATCATTGCCGATGAGCATGCCAACCCGGATTGGCTGGCGCTGGATATGTTTGCGCAGGCCGAGCATGATGAAATGGCGCAATCAATATTGCTGAGCCCAAGCCAATCCTTACTGGCTGAGGTGGAAGCGAGTATCGAACGTTTGTTACCCGACATGGATCGTGAGTCGATCATTCGTGAGTCTTTGCAGCGCCGTGGTGCGCTGATAGCTGTTTCAGACTTGGCTGAAGCCGTTGAACTTTCAAATCGAATTGCACCCGAACACCTGGAGTTAGCGGTGCAAGAGCCAGAGGCATGGCTGCCATCTATTCGGCATGCCGGTGCGATATTCATGGGCGTGCATTCGCCAGAAGCTTTTGGCGATTACTGTGCTGGGCCTAACCATGTGTTACCAACGTCTGGCACGGCGCGTTTTGCATCCCCTCTGGGTGTGTATGACTTTCAAAAGCGGTCTTCCCTGATTAACTGTTCACCGGCAAAGGCCGATGAGCTGGCATTGATTGCAGGGGAGTTGGCGCGCGGCGAAGGCTTGCAGGCACATGCCCTATCGGCACTAGCGAGGCGATCTAAGGCCGATTGAGGCAATTACTTTGCTTTTCGATTCGCCACGCTGAATAGCGATCTCGATCTCACTTCCAGGTTCTTGCGCCGCGATGATATTCATGGCCTGAATCGGGTCCACAACTGATTGCTTATTAATGGCGGTTAACAAATCGCCTGCGCGCAAGCCGGCGATATCAGCCGGTCCTTGTGGGTTGGTGCCTGTTAGTAAAACGCCATTTACCGTTTGTTCTACTTCAATGCCCAACCAGCCGCGCATGACATAGCCGTGTTGAATCAAGTCATCAACCACCATGCCAACGTTGTCAGCCGGAATAGCAAGACCAATGCCATCTGAGCCACCACTGCCAGTGGAATAGTTCGCCGTGATAATGCCGAGAAAACGACCCTGACTGTCCACCAGAGCGCCGCCTGAGCTGCCTGGGTTAATTGCTGCATCGGTTTGTATCAGGTTTTCATATGTCATTAGCTGCAAACCGTAGCGCCCGGTTGCACTGACAATGCCTTGCGTAACCGAGTGACCAAAGCCATAGGGATTGCCAATCGCCAGTACGAGGTCGCCAACGCGCAGCGATTTGACATCTGCATTTTGAATTGCCGGTAAATCTTGCAAAGGAATTTTAAGCAATGCGAGGTCTGACTCACGGTCAATACCCACTAACTCCGCTTCAGTAATTTGCCCATTTGCCAACAGCACAAGTATTTCATCTGCGCCACTGACCACGTGAAAGTTTGTGACCACGTAGCCTTCAGAGCGCATGATTACGCCAGAGCCAAGGCTGCTTTCCACGCGTTCACGGCGATCTTGCCGAAAGAACTTCTGTAATGGACTGGCGGGCCATCTGCGGTCTCGTACCGTTTTGCTTGTGAAAATATTGACCACTGCGGGTGATGCGCGTTCCACAGCTGGGGCGAAGCTAGGTAAAGTGATTTGAGTTGGGTTGCGGTTATTCAGAATCTGCAGAATTAACAACCCCAGCAACACGCCACAAATGACGGGCCAGGTAATATAGGAAAAGAACGCTCGCATTATTTTGGACGCCGTACGGCGAGATGTCTCACAATTGCGAAAAGGCCACTCTATAATGCCACACTACGCTATCTGGATACGAAGAGAATATGCCCTGCACCTTAGCGCAATTAGTTAATCTGACTGACGAAACACTGCAGCCGCAACGTTTTAAGGATTATTGTCCAAACGGTCTACAAGTAGAAGGCCGCTCAGAAGTTTCACGCATCGTCACTGGTGTTACCGCATGCCAGGCTTTGCTTGATGCCGCCATCGATCAGCAGGCCGACGTGATTCTTGTTCATCACGGTTACTTTTGGCGCGGGGAATCGCCTGTGTTGACTGGTAACCGTCTTAAACGAATAAAAAGCCTTTTGGATAATGGCATAAGCTTGCTGGGCTATCATTTGCCGCTTGATGCACACCCGGAGTATGGGAATAACGCGGGTCTTGCCAACGTTCTGGGTTTCTCTGTTCAGGGCAACGCGCCCTCAGTTGAGCAAGATCTGTTAATGCTTGGTGAGCTTGGCGAGCCGATGTCGGGCGGCGAGCTATCAACGCATATTGCTGCTTGCCTGGGCAGACCGCCTTTACATATAGCAGCAGATCCGCTTGAGACCCGAAAGCTGCGCTCAGTCGCTTGGTGTACCGGGGGCGCGCAAGGCTATATTGAGAAAGCCATTGAGCTGGGTGTTGATGCCTACATCACGGGTGAGGTGTCCGAGCAAACAGTGCACAGTGCGCGCGAGTCAGGCATGCATTTCTATGCGGCGGGGCACCATGCTACTGAGCGTTATGGTGTGCAGGCTTTGGGCGCGTATTTAGCTGCGGCATTAGGGCTTGAACACCAATTTATAGATATTGACAATCCAGCCTGAGCATTGAGACTCGTTACTGCGAGACCACCAATCGATCAATCACCTCAGTGCAACCGGGCGACCGTAGTAATAAGTAGCAAGTCTGGGCTTTCGACGCCCATGATTGAGTGTCTGCGCGAAACTGACGCTTAGGCCGCATCGTTAGCCGGTTTCTCCAAGCCAAACTCTTCAGTCAGCATGCCTTTCTCATCCGGGCTCTTCTTAGGCGCGTAATCACGCGGCGGCTCAAGTGGCAATTCAGTCTGCAGTTCGCTCACTTCGCTAGTGCTTTCTTCAGGTACAACACTCGGTGCATGTAGCAATGGGCCGCTCGCCTCGCCGCACAGCGCCTGGGCACCGCCGGCAAGCTTTTGTTGTAAGAAGGCATAGGAGCTGTTCAGCGACTGGAAAGCTTCCGCGGTCTCGCTGAAGTGGGACTGAACCGATTGTTTGTAGGCTTCAAGCTCAGCCTCCGTTGATGCCAGTCGACCTTCAAGCTGCTGGCCACGCTTGTATCCCGCACCGGTCTTCTTGCCTACTAATATGCCGATCAGCAAGCCAAGGAATAAACCGCCCAAGGCGATTAATGCGAGTAATACGTTTTGTTCCACTTTTCTCTCCGAACTGACTCTCAATCTAAACCACGACGAGCAGCGTCAATGGCGAGCGTATCAGTATAACGCCGCACTACTGAGCGGGGAAGTCATCGGTATAATTGCTATCGTGCAAGCCGGGCGTTAAAGTGCGCGCCAGATTCATCAAGCTATCGATAATGGAACCAGGTCCACTCAGTCATTACAAGCATCTGTTGACGTCGCCAGACTTCAGTGCAGACGAGGCCCAGCGACGAGCTGTTGAGGCATTGCAAGTCGTTTTCGATGACTTGCAGTCAGCTGGCAAGCTACAGACTGGTGCTGATGCCAAGCCTGAGGCTTTGCTTGCCCGGCTGCGTTCTTTGCTAAGGCTTGACTCCCCGGGTGTGAATATTAACGGCCTTTACATGTGGGGTGGCGTCGGTCGCGGCAAGACTTGGCTGATGGATCTTTTTTACGAGGCCCTGCCTGGCGCCCGTAAGTTGCGAGTGCATTTTCATCGCTTTATGAGGCGCGTTCACGCCGAGCTGACATCGCTGGAAGGTACCAAAAACCCTCTCGAGGTGGTGGCAAGCCGCATTGCTAACGAGGTAGATGTCATTTGTTTCGACGAGTTTTTTGTCTCGGACATCACCGACGCCATGTTACTGGGGGGGTTGTTTGAGTTGTTGTTTGAGCGCCATCATATTGTACTGGTGGCTACCTCAAACATAGTACC
>JBGCDE010000112.1:0-11961 GCA_045105115.1 Pseudomonadales bacterium
GCTTTAAGACTGTTAGATTTTGCTGAGCAGGCTGGCCATTTCCAGCGCTGACAACGCCGCTTCTTCGCCTTTATTGCCCGCTTTAGTGCCAGCGCGTTCAATCGCTTGCTCAATCGAATCTACGGTCAACACACCAAAGGCAACAGGAATTCCGGAATCCAGGCTTACCTGAGCCAGTCCTTTTACACACTCGCCAGATACATACTCAAAATGAGGGGTTCCGCCACGGATTACCGCGCCCAGCGCAATGATTGCATCATAACCATCTTTCGCAGCGACTTTGCTGGCTAGCAACGGCAGTTCATACGCGCCGGGAGCTCGATACACCGAGATATCTTTCTCGGCAACACCGTGGCGCCGAAGCGTATCCACGGCGCCTGTTACCAAGCTGTCGACAATAAAACTGTTGAACCGCGACACGACCAACGCAAACTTTCGCTTGGCGCCGGTGAAATCACCTTCAAATGTAGAAATTTCGCTCATAGTCATGATTCCAGAGACCAAGGTGCTGCCCAAGTTGCTACATTGGACAGGCCGCAAAGCGCACTATTATAGCCTTTACTGAGCCCTCCGTGTTCAGTTTGCTGGCCACTTGCCCCCTGTTAACCTTGCTATTAAAGTATCCGCTTATCGACCAGATGCAACACGAACAAATTCGACATGAACAAGACAGACTTTTTTCTGGATACAGAACATGCCGCGCAAGCTGGCGGTGCAATTCCCTGTACACACATCACTCGCGGAAAGGAGACAGATAGCAGCAGCGACCCCTGTCTATTGATAGTACCCTCGGTGTTTGGTTTTGATTCCACGTTTTTGCTGCACTGTCGACGTTTCATCGAAGCCGGTATGCAGGTCTATGCACTGGACAGCTTCTGGCGCAGCTGCCCGGGCCCGCTGGAAGCCAACGAAACCGGTGTTCCGCAAGCTATGGCGCGGATGGCCGCTTTGAAAGACGTAGATTGCGATTCTGACGTGAGCGCCCTGGCAAACTACATTCGAACCCAACACCCGGGCAATAAAGTGATTGGTCTTGGCATCTGCTTCGGCGGGCGACCCGTTGCCCGTGCAGCCTGCGATGATGAGATTGATGCGGTGGTCGGCTGGCACGGTGTGCGCATCGCCGAGCTAGGCGATCGCCTGGACACACTCAACTGTGCGGGCGCGCTGCACTTTGGCTCTATCGACGCTTGGACACCCGAAGAGGAATGCAACGCGCTCAGAGATCGATTCAAAAAGAGACCGCAGCTGGAAATATTTGTGCATGAGAATTGCGACCATGGATTTACGCACTTGAACAGAGCCGCCGTTTTCAAGCAAGACGCCTATGAAGCTGCTTACAGTAGCGTTATTAATCTGGCGGGTGCTTAGAAAGGCGCTCAGCGCGGTTGTGCGAAACCATTCTCAGCCAGTGTGGCGTAGCTAAGCCCTTCCGGCGTCGCCGCTCCAGCTGTGAGCAAACGCTCAACATATCTAGCTATCACATCAACTTCGATATTAACCCGCGTACCGATCTTATATGAGCCGAACAGGGTGACCTGTTGGGTGTGCGGAATGATATTCACACTGAACTCATTCTTGCTCACCTCGTTCACAGTCAGGCTCACACCGTCTACCGTCACAGAGCCTTTTTTAGCGATGTAACGCGCCAACTCGTCAGGCACAGTAAATACATAGCGAGTACTGCGCGCATCATCATACTGGCGACTGACTTCGCCTACGCCATCCACGTGCCCGCTGACAATATGACCACCCAGTGGCTCGCTGGGTCGAACCGCCATTTCCAGGTTCACCCGGGAACCTGCCACAAGATGATGCAGCGTTGTATTGTCTAGCGTCTCATTTGAAACATCAGCATGAAACACCGATCCGTGCTGCTCGATCACCGTTAAGCAAACACCATTAACGGCGATGCTATCGCCAATATTGGAAGACGCGAGGTCAAGGCTGTCGCCGTTTACCACTAGGCGTACATCACCTTGTGCTTGCTCTATGCGGTCGATGTGGCCAAGGGCTTGAATAATTCCTGTGAACATACTCTTTATGCCTGTTGCTTAAGCGCAATAAATAAAGTTAGTGGTAATTAGGCGTGCAGTCGATGCGCAAATCATTACCGATTAAACGGACACTGTTTAAATTCAACTGAATACTGTCTTGCATCAGCTCTATCGGCAAGTCCAATAGCGGCCGCGCGTTACTGCCTAACAATTTCGGCGCCATGTACACAATGAGCTCATCAACCAAGCCTTGCCGCAAAAAAGCACCGGCCAATGTTGGGCCAGCTTCCAACAAGATGTCGTTGCAATCTCGTGCGGCCAGAGCGCGCAGTACCGTTGCCGGCTCGGGTTGTATCGAGTCACAGCTTAATACACTAACGTTTTCCGATCTCGAGATCGGCAAATCGGCAGTATTTTTTCCAACAACAAGCAATACATTGCCTGGCGTGCTGAGCAGCGCCGCAGTTTGCGGGCAACGCCCAGTGCTGTCCATTACCACGCGCAAAGGCTGCCTGGAACCAAGCTGTGTTCGCGCAGTGTCGCTCAGCTGCTCAGCGCGAACGTTCAGCCGTGCATCGTCATCAAGTATTGTATTTATGCCGGTCAACACCGCACAACTCTGCGCTCGCAGGTCTTGCACGTCTTGCCTTGCCTCATTGCCAGTGATCCACTGACTTTCGCCACTTGCCATCGCCGTGCGCCCATCAAGGCTCATGGCCAGCTTGCAACGCACATACGGCAATCCTGTCTCTTGCTGCTTGATGTAACCCGGGTTCAAAGCACGCGCTTCAGCGCGCATCAAATCTTCATCCACCTGAATACCGGCTTCAATAAGCTCAGCAATGCCTTTGCCTGAAACTTTCGGATGGGGATCACGCATCGCGCACACGACGCGGCTAACACCGGCATTAACCAGGGAGCGGCTGCAAGCCGGTGTTCGACCAACAAAACTACACGGTTCCAGAGTCACGTAAGCGGTGCAGTCTTTTGCATGTGTGCCCGCTTTTTGCAGCGCCATAGCTTCTGCATGCGCTTCCCCAGCTCGTTCGTGCCAACCTTCGGCTACCACTACGCCGTCTCTAGTCAGCACGCAACCAACGCGCGGGTTTGGTGTTGTCGAATACCAACCGCGTTGCGCAAGTTCAATTGCGCGCGCCATATTTTGTTTGTCAGAATCGCTAAACACGTAAGAGCCCAATCTAAGCTTGCTGTAGCAGGCCCAACACGCTACTACTCATTCGACAGCTTGTCTATTTCCTGACGAAACTCTTCGAGGTCCTGGAAACTTCGATACACTGACGCAAAGCGCACGTAAGCCACATGATCAATTCCCTTCAATTGCTCCATGACCAACTCACCTATTTTCATAGCAGGCACTTCCCGCTCACCCATAGACTGCAATGCATGTTTGATGTGATTAACAGCCATATCAATGGTTTCAATACTGACTGGACGCTTTTCCAGCGCTTTCTGAACGCCTGAACGCAGCTTCGCCTCGTTAAAAGGCTCAGGCACATTATTCGATTTTATAATGCGCGGCATCAGCAATTCAGCCACTTCATAGGTGGTAAATCGCTCTGAGCAACTCAAGCATTCGCGCCGACGTCGAATCTGATCGCCTTCGCTGACCAAACGTGAATCAATCACTTTGGTCTCCGCTTCATTGCAAAATGGGCAACGCATATCGTATCAACCGACTAGTTGCTGTACACCGGATAGCGCGAGCACAGCTCAGAGACTTCAGCACGCACCGCAGCGTTTACTGAGTCACTGTCAATGTCGTTCACAATGCGCGCAATCCAGCCCGCGATCTGTTGCATCTCTGCTTCTTTGAAACCACGGCGCGTACAAGCCGGAGTACCCACCCGCAAGCCGCTGGTAACGAACGGTGAGCGCGGGTCATTCGGCACTGCATTTTTGTTCACTGTAATGTGAGCCCGACCAAGCGCTGCATCAGCGTCTTTACCAGTAATGTCCTTGCTGATCAGGTCAACCAGGAACAAATGGTTTTCAGTGCCGCCAGATACCACATCAATGCCTTGCGCCATAATCTCCTTGGCCAGTGCTTTCGCATTACTGACCACTTGGCCTTGATACACTTTGTATTCGTCGCTCATCGCTTCCTTGAAGCAAATGGCTTTCGCCGCAATGATGTGCATCAAAGGGCCGCCCTGCCCGCCAGGGAACACGGCTGAATTCAGCTTCTTCTCAAGCACTTCGTTGGCTTTGGCCAGGATGATTCCACCGCGCGGACCACCCAACGTTTTATGGGTAGTGGATGTTGTTACATCAGCAATTTGGACCGGGCTTGGGTAATGACCTGTGGCGACCAAACCAGCAACATGGGCCATATCAACGACCAGATAGGCACCCACTTCATCAGCGATGTCTCGAAAACGCTGCCAATCGGCAATCATTGAATACGCGGAGAAGCCTGCCATGATCATTTTCGGCTTATGCTCACGCGCTAATTCAGCAACCTGATCGTAGTCGATTTCACCGGTTTCAGGATGCAGGCCGTACTGAACGGCATTGTAGGTTTTGCCTGAAAAGTTGACCGATGCGCCGTGGGTAAGATGTCCGCCGTGCGCCAGGCTCATGCCAAGAACCGTGTCACCGGGCTCCATTAGCGCCATGTAAACGGCGGAATTCGCTTGCGAACCGGAATGTGGCTGAACATTGGCGTAATCTGCGCCAAACAGTGTTTTCACCCGCTCAATGGCCAAATGCTCAACGGTATCTACATGCTCACAACCGCCGTAATAGCGTTTCTCAGGGTAACCTTCGGCGTATTTATTGGTCAGCACAGAGCCTTGCGCCTGCATCACTCTTGGACTGGCGTAGTTTTCAGAGGCAATCAGCTCGATATGCTGCTCTTGACGCTGCTCTTCTGAAACAATTGCCTGCCATATTTCCTGATCAAAACCGTCAATGGTCTGCTGCTTGCTGAACATCAAAATACCCTTTGTGATTGGCGTAAATAAGGAGCGCGCATTCTACATGAATGACTTGCAACGAACATTATTTAAAGGCATTTATCGATGCGCCAGGAAGGCGATGAAGCGAGCTCGGCGTTAGGCGCCGTGCTTGTGCTAAGCGCTGTGCTTCTGGTCGTTTGCTGATAAATCAGCTAGGCGCAGAAATTGTTCCAGCTCAAATGCCGGTTTGGGTCCTGAGAAAAGGTAACCTTGCGCCGCAGAGCAACCGAGACTTTTAAGGTAGTCTGATTGCTCGGCAGTCTCAACCCCCTCGGCAATGACTCTCAAATCAAACCCTTCAGCCAAGGCAACAATAACTTTCACGATCTGCTGGTCTTCCAATCCGCCCGGCAGACTGGCAACAAAGCTGCCGTCTATCTTCAAAGCGTCAATGGGAAGCTCTTTAAGATAATTCAAAGAGGAATAGCCAGTACCAAAATCGTCAATCACAACACTGACACCCAGCGCTTTCAACTCTTCAAGTACCGCACGTGTCACTGAAATATCAGCCATGATCACTGATTCGGTGAGTTCAAACTCAACGGCAGTGGCCGGAATATAGTATTGCTGCAGTAGGCGCGACACCAAATGCACTAACTTGTCGTCACCAAATTGACGTGTAGACAAATTGATTGCTATTCGGTCGACAGGTAAGCCCATGGAGCGCCATTCAGCAAACTGCCAGAGTGACCGTTCAATCAGCCACTCTCCCATTCGAATAATCAAGCCGGTTTGTTCAGCAAGCGGTATGAAGCGCAGCGGTGAAACCAGGTTACCATCAGGGTGACGCCAGCGCAGCAGGCTCTCTACCGTCCGCAAAGAACCTGTCTTGTAATCGTACTGAGGTTGGTAATAAACCTCAAACTCCTGATCGGCAACGGCTTTGTGCAAACTGTTCTGGAAGGCCAACTGCTCAGCCGAATGGGCATTCATTTCAGGCGTGTAAAACTGAAAATTATTCTTACCAGCTTCTTTGGCAAAGTACATCGCTGTATCGGCATTTCGCAGCAACATAGACGATGTTTTACCGTCATCCGGGAATATAGAAACGCCAATGCTGACGCTAACAAACGCCTCACTGCCTTCCAGATTAAAAGGCTCGCATAGCTCGCGTAGTATTTTTCGCGCCACATGTGCCGCCGATGCCGCTACATGGTCTCTGCTGCTTTGGCCATTGAGAATGATAGTGAACTCATCACCGCTCATTCGCGCCACCGTGTCTTCGCCACGAACATTATCCGTTAAGCGTTCCGAGGCTATCTTAAGTAGCTTATCGCCAGCGGCATGACCAAGCGAATCATTGATTGCCTTAAACTGATCAAGATCCAGAAACAGCAACGCCGCGCAAAAATTGTTGCGCTCACATCGTTGCAATTCATGTTCCAAACGATCATGGAACAAAGTGCGGTTTGGTAGGCGGGTCAGAGCATCGTAGTACGCAAGGTGTCTTATTCGCTCTTCGTGGGTTTTGCTTTCAGTAATATCACGCATGGTGATAATCAGTGTTTGCACCCGGTCTTTATTGTCACGCAGCACAGTAACGCTGGTGAGCGAATGAAATCTGTCGCCACTGCTTCGAATTCCATACCCTTCATTCTGCGAAAAGCCATTTGACAAGGCGTCATGAAACAAACCGGGCTCTGGTCCGCTCAAAGAGTGTGAATCCTGGGATTCCAAAGCTTGCGGCAGAACGATACCAATAGGTGATCGACCCAAAAGCTCAGCTTCATCAAAGCCCGTGATTTTTAGCAAAGCGGGATTCAGTTGCACAACGCGCGACTGAGCATCAAGAATCATGATTCCGTCATCGCTGTTCTCGAACACTTTTGCAGCCATGCGCTGATCTTTATCCAGCTTACGCCGCACACTTACATCACGCGCAACGACCACTGCCAGGTCAACGCCATGATCAGCGGCGCTTAATCTCGTGAAACGCGCCTGATAATGCAACCAGCGACCATCACTGGAGCGGAAGCGAACAACATCATCTATCGTGCCTTTGCTATCCAGCTCAGCAAGAAATTCTTCGGTTGACTGTAGAGCGGTGAAATCACGCTGATGAAGCATCCGCCCCCACTGCTCATTACGCTGCGCGGGCGTTGCTGAAGAATAATCAAGATCCCAGCCGAAGTGAGAGAAAATGTCGCGGTTTGAATACACCAACTCCAGCGTTTCCAGATTTATCGTAAAAATAAGATCTGGAATAGTTTCAACAACATGCAATAAGAAATCAGCCGGCAAATCCTGACCGGTAGCCGAACGAGGCAGCAGAGGTTTATCATCCCCTGTTTGATGCTTATTGTCGTCGACCACTGCGACTGGGCTCCCATTGAACTGCGCGCTATTTATTCAGTATAGACAGCGGATCAGGATCAACGGTTGCGCTTGTCGGGTTTGTTGGTTACTTTGCGTCCTTTTTGGCGACATTTTTCAGGAAAGGATAGAGACCTTGGCTCAATACATATATTCGATGAACCGGGTGGGCAAAATTGTGCCGCCCAAACGCGAAATTTTGAAGGACATCTCGCTGTCATTTTTCCCTGGCGCGAAAATCGGCGTTTTGGGCCTGAATGGCGCAGGAAAGTCTACGCTATTGCGAATCATGGCCGGGCTTGATACCGAGATTGAAGGTGAGGCCAGACCAATGGCCGATATTCGCATAGGTTATCTTCCACAAGAACCACAGCTGGACGAAGACAAAGACGTACGCGGCAATGTAGAAGAAGGGTTTAGTGAGGCAAAACAAGCACTTGAGGCACTTGACGCCTTGTATGCGGCCTACGCTGAGCCAGACGCCGATTTTGATGCTTTAGCCGCTGAGCAAGCGCGCCTGGAAAATATTATCCAGGCCAGCGATGCGCACAATCTTGAACACAAACTGGAAATAGCCGCTGACGCCCTCAGGCTGCCACCTTGGGACGCAGATGTGTCAAAACTATCTGGTGGAGAGCGCCGACGCGTTGCGCTATGCCGCTTATTACTCTCAGGACCGGATATGCTGCTTCTAGATGAGCCCACAAACCATCTGGACGCAGAAAGCGTTGGCTGGCTTGAGCAGTTTCTTGCCGACTTCCCAGGCACTGTTGTGGCGATTACTCACGACCGCTACTTCCTGGACAACGCCGCAGGCTGGATTCTGGAACTCGACCGCGGCCGAGGTATTCCATACGAAGGCAATTATTCAACCTGGCTGGAAACCAAAGAACAACGCCTGGAAACCGAAGAACGTCAGCAGGCCGCGCATCAAAAAGCCATAAAATCCGAGCTGGAATGGGCACGATCAAACCCGAAAGGCCGCCAGAGCAAGAGCAAGGCGCGCTTGGCACGCTTTGAAGAACTCAACAGCAAGGAGTTTCAGGAGCGCAACGAAACACTGGAAATTTATATTCCACCAGGCCCGCGCCTTGGCGATAAAGTGATTGAGGTAAACGGTCTAAGCAAGTCGTTTGGCGGTGACATGCTTCTCGATAACGTAAACTTCTCGGTCCCGCGCGGCGGTATCGTAGGTGTTATTGGCGGTAACGGCGCCGGTAAATCAACTTTATTCAAGATGATTTCCGGAATGGAAACACCTGATTCCGGTTCAGTTGATTTGGGCGAAACTGTTGAGCTAGCCTACGTCGATCAAAGTCGTGAAGATCTGGACGGCAGTAAAACGGTCTGGGACGAGCTGTCTGACGGTTTGGACGTACTGAACATCGGCAATTATCAAGTACCCTCACGCGCTTATGTGGGCCGCTTCAATTTCAAGGGCAGCGATCAGCAGAAGTTCGTAAAAGACTTATCGGGTGGTGAGCGCAATCGCCTTCATCTTGCGAAGGTTCTAAAACAAGGCGCTAATGTAATACTGTTAGACGAACCGACCAACGATTTGGACGTGGAAACCTTACGCGCACTTGAAGAGGCGATGCTCGCATTTCCCGGCACAATCATGGTCATATCGCATGATCGCTGGTTTCTGGACCGAACAGCTACTCATATTCTTGCCTTTGAAGACGACAGTACTGTTTTCTTCCATGAAGGCAATTTTTCTGACTATGAGGAAGATCGCAAACAGCGCATGGGTGAAGCGAATCTTGTGCCTAAAAGGGTTCGGCATAAGAAATTGGCTTGATTCGAGACCCGATGAGCCTGGGAAAGGGTTTCTGGAATACGTGCTTGGCGTGAATACCCTGTTGTGAACTGAGTGGTGGGCCTGCGGCTGATGGCTGCGCCATCACCGAAATAGCTTGGGGGCTGCAGGGCCGCATCAATTCGCGTCCCTGCTCAGTTGATGCTCTCCGCGCCATCCATGGCGCTCCGACCCTGCAGCCCCCAAACTATTTCGGCCTACCACTCTGATTAGTTCACAACAGGGTATTCACACCAAGCACTCACACCGCAGGAATTTCCCTATTTTTTTCAGTTGGCAATTAGTCGAATCGCTGGCGTGCCATTGTGTAGCCAATAAGCAATGTTGGCCGAACGGAGTCTATTTGCGCTGGGTTGAAGGCACAGGGATGGACCCAAAGCGCTTCGCGGGGCCGGCCCTGCCGGAAAGCGACAACTGAGCAGGGACGCGAATTGTCGCGACCCAGCGCAAATCGACGAAGAGAGGGAAGCCGAAGGCCCGCATTGCGGCTACACAATGGCACGCCAGCGATTTGACGGGCTATCTACAAAGTCCGCGATTCAGAGCATATCCTCCAAAGCATCCAACGCCCCAGACAGTTTATCCACCGCCACAACACTCATCCCTGCCACCCCCTCACGAGGCACATTCGCCCGCGGAACAATCGCTTTGGTAAATCCATGTTTCGCAGCTTCTTTAAGCCGCTCCTGACCAGAGGGTACCGGGCGAATCTCACCACCCAAACCGACCTCACCGAACACCACCAAGTCTCTAGGCAGCACTGAATTCTTAAGACTGCTCACCAAAGACATCAACAATGCTAGATCTGCACTCGTCTCGAGAACTTTAACGCCACCCACCACATTCACAAATACATCCATCGAACCAATATGCAGGCCACCATGACGGTGCAATACCGCCAGTAATAATGCCAGCCGGTTTTGCTCAAGCCCCACGGCAACACGGCGCGGATTGGCCAACTGACTGTCGTCCACCAAGGCCTGAATTTCAACAAGAAGCGGCCGCGTACCTTCCCACACCACCATCACCACCGTACCCGGCGTCATCTCTTCACCACGCGACAAAAAGATTGCCGACGGATTTTTAACTTCCTTCAGACCTTGCTCGGTCATCGCAAATACACCAAGCTCATTGACCGCACCAAAACGATTTTTCTGGCCACGCAAGGTTCGAAAACGGCTGTCGTGACTGCCTTCCAGCAAGATCGAGCTGTCTATCATGTGCTCCAGCACTTTAGGGCCAGCCAGGCTGCCGTCTTTAGTAACATGACCAACCAGAAACAGCACAAAGCCTTTTTGCTTCGCCGCCTGAATCAAATAAGCAGCCGACTCTCTCACCTGGGCAACACCCCCCGGGGCCGAGCTGATCTCGGGCACAAAGGTCGCCTGCACAGAATCAACCACCACCAATCGTGGCTCATGCTGCTCAATAGCAGCCAGAATGCTGCTGACATTGGTCTCAGCCAGCAATTTTAGATCATCAGTGCCCAACTTCAGTCGCTGCGCACGCATCGCTATCTGATGTAAAGACTCTTCACCGGTGACGTACAAGGCCGGCATGCTAGCTGCCAGCGTGCACATGGTCTGCAGAAGCAAAGTGCTTTTGCCCGCACCCGGATTGCCACCAATAAGAATCGCCGACCCAGGCACCAGGCCGCCGCCCAATACTCGATCGAATTCGACCATACCACTGGCCAAACGAGGGTGTTCATCAGCTTTTATATCGCGCAATAACTGCACATTAGAGCGCTCACCCGCATACCCCATAGTGCGCACATTGCCACCCCCGCGTTCAGGGCGCCCAAGCGAAATCTCCGAAACCGTATTCCAGCTCTTGCAGTTAGCGCACTGCCCCTGCCATTTCTGAAAATCCTGGCCGCAATCTGTGCAAACAAATGCTTTTCGCACCTTAGCCACGCCACTCCCTCCACTTCACCCTGAACGAACCAGCATTGTAGCAACGTTAACCCCCAGAACAGCCGTTTGGCTTGCCTACTTTCTTTGCGAAGAATAAGGAGCGAATACCTCGCGACCGTAGCAAAGGAAGTAGTCAAGCCAATCGGCGGGTGTCGGAGTGCGATTAAACAGTCTTTCATCACGCACCCAGAGCCAAGCCACAGCCAAATAAGAGACTCAAAATACTGGCAGTGCTGCTCCAGCCGCATTAGAATTGCCGGCCGACTTCAGTTGATGACCTATGCCCTCGTTATTGCCCGAACGCGCTATTGCCTTCTCTCCATCGCTGGCGGCAACCTTGGGTCTGGAAGAGGCTGTAATGCTGCAAGGCCTGCAGGAAAT
Source organism: Pseudomonadales bacterium (assembly GCA_045105115.1). GTDB lineage: Bacteria > Pseudomonadota > Gammaproteobacteria > Pseudomonadales > JAUIET01 > JAUIET01. The sequence goes on from JBGCDE010000112.1 coordinate 11,405, forward strand.
CAGCTTACACGCCAGCTCACAGTTCCGAGACGGCGACCATCAGTGGCAACACGCCGATCGAGCCCGGTTACGTCAGCTATTTCCATTCTGGGCCGATGAAGACATTGAACGCATAGCCAAGTCTCTGCAGCAAAAAGGTGTTTTGCTGATCAATAGTGCACCGTATAACGAAGTTAAACATTTGTATTACGCGCTAAACGACGGTGACGTTCCTGAACGTCGCCAGGGTCGAGAACGAGCAAGCGATGCTGCTGAGGCAGCAACAGCTTTGATTGAGACCAAGCAAAGCTCTGCAGAACGCGCGCAGCCGCCGGCAACCAGCGTCAGTTCAAGCAAGCAGCTCATCGGCGCAGACTGGCAGCCAGATGTGGATACCTGCCAACAAATCGCCCAGCACGGCATAGACCCACAGTTTGCGCATCAACAGCTGCCCGAATTTGTCACTTACTGGCGCCAACGTGGTGAAACGGCTTATGCATGGGGTAATAAGTTCTTGAAGCATGTTGTGCATGAGTGGCGGAGACACCAGGCCACTCAGCAGAGCTCAGCGCCAATGT
>JBGCDE010000113.1:0-12088 GCA_045105115.1 Pseudomonadales bacterium
CAACAGTAGGTCCTTTAGGGAAGCCCCCATGGATGGGTTTACGGCGTGTTTCGGCAGGTAGGTTAGCGCATAGCACCGGTCCATTCTAGGAAACAAAAATCAGCGGCGTTTCTATCACCGATTCCGCCCATAAGTCTCATGCGAATCCACAAACTCCTGCGCCGCAATCGCTGAAGCAATCGACACATCCCCCGCCGCCACCACAGCCGCAACAATCTCCGCCAACTTCTTCGCCTTACCCTTCCCGTAACAATCCATCATCTCAAGACTCTCACGCTGTGTAGGCAAACCAGTACCGCCACCAAACGTCGCAACAATCAACGAAGGCAGCGTCCAACTCCAATAAAAATCGCCATTCGGCAAGGCCTCACTGAACGTATGCCCCGCGTGTGACTCAACCACATTAGCTTCATCTTGACCCGTCGCAATAAAAAACGAAGCGATGCCATTCGCAGAGTGACCACCGTTGTACGCCGCACCCGCCAACTGACTGCCCATCACCGTAATACTGCGCATTCGATGTAGAGACGCCGCATCCGTTCGAAACAAATCAGCCAGCACCTCTTTCTTAAGCACTAACTCAGCGACTACACGTTTACCGCGACTGTGCATGAAGTTCATGTGCGACTGCTTCTTGTCAGTATCTGTCCCACCACTGAACTGATAAAAAGGCGTTTCATGCGGATAGTTTTTAACAATCCATCGCGCCGCGTGATCCGTGGCCTTCGACACCATATTTTGACCCGCCGCGTCCCCGGTCGAATAATTCCACCGCATATACAGCAAATTATGCATTGGCCAACGCTGCACAAATTCCAGCTTCGCAACAGAACTCGTTGATTCAGCCAGTTCTTTAATGCTGTTGTAGTTTTCATCGAACCACTGCATGAACTTCTTCACCTCACGCGCCGAGGAAAACTTAAACGCCGGCGCTCTCTGCATCACATCATCAAACACCGTGGTCGTGATACCGCCACTCGCCGTAATTGCCCGCATACCACGGTTATAACTCGCCACAAGCGTGCCTTCTGTAGTTGCCAGAGGCACATAAAATTCACCTTGCGCATGCTCCCCATTGATCAGCACCGGACCAGCCAACCCTAACGGCATTTGCGTCATGCCTGAAAAATTCTCGCAATTGCCAGACACCGTGCCCGGTGGTGTAGAAAATTGCCCTATGTGTTCAAGCGATACGCCCGTCTGCTCTTGAATAAATTCACGACGAGTGTGTGCAGCCTGCACGCTGTAGTCGTCTTGTTTGTCTCTGGGTATTCGTGGTTTGCTCAAGAGTACTCCTCATTATTGAGTTGCTCAGCGTATTGATCGAGTTCTGCTCGTTCATCAGCGCCTAGCGTTGGGTATTGTGGGTTAATGTTTTCCAGCGTTTGGCGCAGAATATCAGCTACTTGATAACGCATGTATGGCTTGTCGTCTGCAGGTATCACGTACCAGGGCGCAAAATCAGTCGAGGTGTTTTGAATACACTGTTCATAGGCCAGCATATACTCGTCCCAATGCTGACGCTCTTTCAGATCCCCTGCCGAAAACTTCCAGTTCTTTTCCTGCTCATTCAGCCTCGACAGAAAGCGTTGACGCTGCTCTTCCTTCGACACATTTAGCCAGAACTTGAGAACGACAGTGCCATTTCGAACCAGATGTTTTTCATGCTCGCGAATCGACTCATAGCGAGCTTGCCAGAAATCGTCACTGGCATTTTCATCAAGACGTTGAGACGACAGATATTCGGGGTGCACTTTAACGACAAGCACTTCTTCGTAATAACTGCGATTAAACACACCAATTCGGCCGCGTTCCGGCAGCCTGCAGCTGGTTCGCCAAAGAAAGTCATGATCAAGTTCTTCTTTAGAGGGTTGCTTAAACGAATACACCTGACAACCCGCAGGATTCAGCCTTCCAAATACGGCTCGAATAGTCGAGTCTTTACCCGCTGCATCAATGGCCTGAAACACGCAAAGTACTGAATGCGCGTCGTTTGCGTACAATCGTCTTTGCAACTCATCACACTGTTGAGCTTGCTGCTTCAGTAATTTCTTGCTGGCTTTACGATCTGGAATGTCTTCAGTCTGCTTCGAATTCGCAAGCGTGAAACTGCCATCGACGGCCGCGCGCAATTCGCTGTCCGGACAAAAAAGTTTCATTGGGCTAACTCTGTAAAGTAAGCCCTCATTCTAACCCATCAGGCACTGCTTCCATAAAACGCCGCAGCATACCCAGTAGCAGATCGGTTTTCTGTGCGTGTAACCAATGACCCGTATCCGGGATCATTTTGAAGTCCAGATCGCTGAAGCGGTCTCTGAACGCAGCTTCGTGCTTATTCTGAATGTAATTCGACTCCGCTCCTTTCACCACCAACACAGGTCTTTCAAAAACCTGTCCGGCGATCGGTGCAGACGCGAAGTGATGGTAGTTGCGTTTCAGCGCCAAAAAGTCAATTTTCCACGCATAGCCCGCTTCAGCGGTTTTACCCAGATTAGTGAGTATAAATTGCCGAACATCGCGCTCCGGTAGATGTTGGCTTAATGCCAGATCTGCGTCACTACGGGACTTTATATCGTCCAGGGTCAGGGCTTCAACCGCCTTAAAAACGTCGTCATGACCATGTGCGTAGTCAACGGGGGCTATGTCCAGCACCACTAAGGCTGCTAGTTGCTCTGGTGCCATCGCCGCCAGTTGCATAGCGACTTTGCCTCCAAGAGAATGACCAATAACAATTGGGTTTACTATTTTCTGCGCCCGCATCGTATTTAGAACGCTGCCAGCCATCGCACTCAGGCTCATATCGGTGAGCAGTGGTGAGCGGCCATGAGAGGGTAAATCCATCGAAAAGACTCGATATTTTGCCTGTAGGCCTCTTGCAATCATGCCCAGGTTGTCGCCACTGCCAAACAAACCGTGCAACAGCACGATCGCACGCCCTTCCCCCCGGCTCTTAACGGCTAATGTTGGTTCGCTGATGATCTATTTCTCTGTAGCTTCGTGCTGCTGTAGAATTGTGCCATACAAACCCGTCAGGCCCCAGGATGTTAGTTATGCAGTCACGATTTGCCCAAGTTATTTTGTTGTTCGCCATTGTGACGCTCAGTGCGTGTGCTGGCACCAGCAGTACGAACGTGGCCAACACCGCCTTCCCCTATTCGATACTGTCTTCTGACGTTGGTCAGGAGAAGTATCCTCGTGTGCTAATCGCCCATGTAAACTTCGGCAAACCTGCGCGCAAGTATCTGCGTCCTTATGAGTCACGAGTGGATGAATTTGTTCGTGCGTATTTGAAGGACTCAGGATTCAAGATGGTGTCCAGCGCCGTGTTTGAAGACGAGTGGAGTAATGCTGTTCGCCGCTATGGCAATCCGTTCAACCCCACCACTGGTAAAATCAACCAAGCATCTTTTGGTAAAACGATGAACTACGTATTCGAGCAATTGCGTTCGCGCGGCATAGTCGACGCGGTGGTGTTTACGGACTTGATAGAGCGAGAAATCAGCTACGGAAACAGTGTTAACCGTGTTGCCAGATGGGACGGCGTGTCTCGAAAAGTCAGTACTCAAGGTCCAGGCAGCGGCGTACCTAGCGACTTTAACTGGGCTCAATCTACCGAAGCTGTCAGCTTGTGGTTAAACATATTTGACCTAAATCTACAGGCTGTTTTCCAAAGCGCTGGAGGTATTGAAGTGACCCAGGCGCTTAGCCTCAAATCCACTCCGAAATTCGTCCGCAGACGCAATCTGTTGGGCAATCGACGCCATATTGAAGAAGGCGTTTCATTGGCCTTCCACCCCATGATTGAAATGAAAGGCTATCCGGGTGTTGAGCGTGAACCTGTGGGCACAGCTATAAAGTAAGCCCGGACCTAGACCAGTAAACCCAAGCTGCGTTCAAGACACCAAAACGCAGCTCCGGTGCCAATAATATAGACAGGCACCCACATCAGTCTTTCAGGTTGCAGGGTCGCTGGTAATAAATTGCCAGCTACCTGCTTCAGTACCCAGGCTATCGCGAGTACCACGAGAACAAATAGTATCTGGCCCACTTCCACGCCGATATTGAACGTCAGTAATGCGACCACGACTTCTTCCTGCGGCAAGCCAATTTCTTTCAAGGCGCCCGCAAAGCCTAAGCCATGCAGCAAACCAAATGCTACGCATACCCAAAACGCGTGCCTGCGCACCAAACTTTGTTCGCCTTTGTCGGCTGCGATCTCCACCGCTAACACAAAGATTGAGAAAGCAATAAACAGCTCGGTTAAGGTCTGAGGCACCGTAATCACATCCAACGCCGCCAGCGCCAGCGTAATACTGTGCCCTAGCGTGAAGGCTGTAATCGCGATCAGCAATTTCCGCCGGGCTAGCAGCAGAATCAAGGCCCAAACGAAGAACAAGTGGTCGATACCCGCCAGAATATGCTCAACACCAAGCTTTAGATATTCCCAGAACACGTCACTGCGCTTAACGCGCTCAGGAACGGTATAGCTCGGATTACTCGCATTGATTACATGTTGGTACTGGCGACCATCGAGCAGACCGAGTTTCATCACGGCCGCGCTCTGGTTTTCTCGCAGCCCGCTCATGCTGATGTCAAACCCAACCATGCCTTGCTCGCCACAATCCACTGTCCACTCAAACACCGCGCCTACCGGGTCTGGTTTCGGTTGCCTATCGCTGCTTGGCAAACAATGGGCCGGTAAGCTCATGTCTATGCGAACCGGCGACGACTGCACCAAGGGCGTTTTCCAATGCACACTGAATTCACCTGGCATTACTTCATTCAGCAACAGCAATGAAGGCGCCATTTTGTGCGCACTTGCAAGCACGCTCACTGAACTCAGCAACACCAATACAAATAGCTTTACGAACGCTCTCATTGATCTGTACTCACTTCTGAAGGACCACCGCTCACCTGATAAATATCCCTGAGCTCAGTCATTCTGTCATCCAGCGCCTTATCGCCTTTTTCCCTTTTCACGTAATACGCCAGCTTTTGCTGCACTGCGTCAAAGGTCTGCGGCTTGGCCGGCTTCTGCTCATGCACCCACACTAGGTGCCAGCCATAGGGTGATTCGATCGGCCCACACCATGGCGTGTCTTCACACTCGAACACTTCTCTTGAGAATGTATCACCAAAATGGCGAGACAACTGCCGAACAGATAAATGCGAAAAATCCAGCCCTGACAAAAATGGATCGGTCGACAACCTGGCCTTGGCCACGTCCACTTCATCACGAGAGAAACTCTCAAACAGATCTCGTGCCCGCCCTTCGGCTTTCTCACGATGCCGGTCACGACTCACAAATACATGACTGATTTTGCGAGTTTCCGGCAGCGTAAATTCTTTAATGCGTTCCTCGTAAACGGCTTTTAGCTCAGCCTCGCTTGGTACCTGGTTTTCACCCGGTGCGCGGTATATCGACTCCATGGCCTGCATCAAACGACGTTTGGCCACCGTGTCGTTTACATGCAATTCCATCGCATACGCTTGGTCCAGCAATTCGGCATCGGTCTGACCTTCGGTGTCGCCCATAAAGCGCATATCGCGCAGAAGGCGTTGCTGAACGACCGTGTCGTAGTAGTGGAGGTTAAAGCGCAGTGCCTCATTCAACAAAATGCGCTGGTCAAGTTCATACTGAACCATTTGCTCCGTATCAGCCGGTGTGGGTGCTCGGCCAGTGGTCATCATCCATTGCTGGCGCAACTCGCTAACTTGCGCGTCTTCTGGATACTGAATGATCCGAATATCCTCCGGCACGTTATACCAGCGGTCAAACGCAAACAGCAGACAACCCAACAGCCAGAAGTGAACAGACGGTTTTTTAAAGAAGCGAGACAACGGAGCAAACACCTTAATTACGGACGCGCACGATACCAGATTGGGCTGGACCAGGCACGTTCCTGAATCACCGGCCTGTGGTCTACCGCGCAACACGCCTCAAGTCCATCACCAATAGTTTCAGGTTTACTGCAGTCCACACCATTGGCGAGACAATGCCGCTGGCTCCAGCGACAACTAGGGTTCTCCAACACCCGGGTGTAGTAATAGCTGCTTTGCGCTGGGTCAAACTCAGGGTCTTTCCATACTGTGCAGATGCTACCAGGGCCAATTCCGCTTGTTTCGCAGTCAGCCGGATCAACCTCTACATCATGGCCGTCAATAGTGGCCACATCAAACACAGATTCTCTCGATTCACCGTTATCATCTACCCAACCCTTGATCACTTGAACTCTGTGTAATGGCTCACCACCATTCGCGTCACGCAAGGCAGAGACTACAAAACGAGGGGAATTCAGTGCCTGACTGCTAAGTTCTGGTAAATCACCACCCATGGGCACGCCGCGTTGATAGCCCTGTGACACTAGGTCACTTGATTCGCACATGTCCGATTCAAACTCCCAACCGCCAAAGAAACGCAATTCTATTCTCGGCCCGCTGGTGCCGTAGGTTTCCTTCTTCCGCATGCCAGTGAACAGGGCATCACGAGAATTTTCCTCAGCCCAGACCACCGCCAACCCACCCGGGTTGTATTCTGGTCTGTCTGGCAGGCCAGCAGGAATTTCATAACGCGCGCTCTTACCGTTGCCGCCGCCACCTTGAAAACGGTCCTCCTCAACGCCACCGGGAATGCCCAGATGAGTATCCGTACTGGCAACAAAGCCGAACTTGAACGGGTTAATTCCTAAGCGGTTCTGTACTCTTAGTCCATCACGCAAAGCTTCTCTCAGATAGCCATTTTGCGGACCGGGCGCACCTTCGGTTGGATTGCCCATGTTCGCTTGCTGCAGAAATTCAAAGGCACAGAGTTCATCTTCTTGAATTGCGCCATAGCCGCCAAAGAAACACTCAGAGCTGCCTTTGTGCTGCATTATTTCGATGATGGGTTCCAATCGCGCTCGCTGTCTTGCCAGCGTCTCATCAATCGGGTCGCCATTGAAGTCATTGCTGCGCAACATCTGGCCACCACTGAGATTGGAGTTATGAGGAATAACCAAAGCGTCACAACCTGACTCGCTGTCCAGGCATTGCTGCTCAAGAGCACTCCATAATTGGTCCGGGCGCCGACCATCAAGTGCGCTGATTGCTGTATCCGGCACACGCTCATTTCTAAAGATCACATTGCGATGCATATTGCCTTTGCCGGTTGGGCCATGCAGGCCGGTCCATTCGTAGGCATTGAAACTGGTAAAGCTGCACGCAGAGCTTCGATCATACGCATGCTCGGCGGCGGCCTGCAGCTCTTGCCACACTACAGCGGCCTGTTCATTGCAGTGCTCACCCTCTTTTCCGCAATACCCCCAACGACTGTCTATAAACCCGGCTCGCGCATTCATCATGTAAAACGCCACGCGCGGAAAGTGACGGTAAATCTTGCATACCCAGTTGTTATAGCCTTCAAGCTCCGGTGTATTGCATATCCGAACTTCACCATACAGTTCGGCGTGGTCAGTGATTGCGGCAAAATCAAGCGGCCGGGAAATCTGCTGGTTGCGCTGCGCATTACCCTGCTCATCGAAAGGTTGTATGTCTACCCGCTCGCCTTTCGCAAAGCGATACGCACCGTCTGGTCGAATGCGCGTACCTTGTGTGCTGGCATCCTGCGACAAGGCCGTATGCACGTGAGTATCGCCAAAGTACGGACGCTTCAAGGGCGCATACTCCTCGCAGCCCTCGCGTTGTTCAGTTCGCTCAAACGCCAGGCTTGATTGCGCTGATTCAGATAGATCAGCCTGCGCAAGTACACTAGCCGGCGTTAGCCAACAAGCAATCAGCAAGGCGCCCAAGCCAGTTAGATTTCTGATCTTATTTCTATTCAATCTCACTCCCAGATTACCAACTGATTAGCTCCGCCATTTTCGCAGCTGCGCCTCAAGATCGCACGAACATTAGTGTTACCATGAAGAAAAACAGTATTTGGACATTGCCGTGATTCACGCTTTTCGACGCCTTGCACTCTGCTCTCTTCTACTGATAACCGCCTGCAGCAGCGGTGACCGCAATGAAAGCGCGTTCACCGAACTACCCCCCGTAGTGACACCACCGGCTGAAGAAAGCCGCTTCCAGGCGCAGTTGCAGCGCACGGAATATGGCATACCACACGTAACAGCAGACGACTGGGCGGGCCTGGGTTACGGCCTAGGTTTTGCTTACGCTGAAGATAATTACTGCATACTCATGCGCGAAATATTGTTCGCCAATGGTCATTCCAGCCAGTTTCTGGGTGCAGCAGGCAATGAACGTTCCGACCTGCTCTATACATTGCTTAACGGTGACGAAGAGGCTCTCACAGCGGAATGGTATGACCCACAGCCAGACAATATTAAAGAGCTGGTTAATGGCTATGTAGCCGGCTACAACCGCTATTTTCGAGATACCGGTGCTGACAATCTCAGCGAAGGTGACGAAGGCTGCCGTGGCGAAGACTGGGTAAGAGAAATCACTGTTACCGACCTGATGAAATTTCTGAAGAAGCTGTCGTTGCAAGGCAGCACAGACAACGGCACGATTCGCCGGATTATCACTGATGTGCAGGCACCTACAACCACCGCAAGTTCACAAGGTCGCGGATCTCAACCTCAACTAGCGCCCATGTTTACTGACATGCACGACCCATCGGCAGGCGGCAGCAACGCGATTGCCGTAGGCAGTGACTTCAGTCAAACCGGCGCTGGGCTTTTACTGGGTAACCCGCACCAGCCGTGGCAAGGCACTGGTCAGTTTTATCTGCTGCACATGACGATTCCCGGAGAGTACGACGCAATGGGTGCGTCGCTACACGGTATTCCGGTTGTATCTATCGGTTTCAACAAAGACATTGCCTGGACTCACACAGTAAGCTTTGCCAATCGCCTGACTTTGTACGAGCTGGAACTTAATCCTGATGACCCAATGCAATATGTGTACGACGGTGAAATGCGGGATATCACCGCAGAGACCGTTAGCATTGAGGTGCTTAATCCTGACGGCAGCATGAGCACGGTTAGCCAAACGTTTTACAGCTCTCATTTTGGGCTGCTGGTTGATCTCACCAGTCAAAGCCCGCTGATCGGCGGCTGGCCAATCGGCTTGTCGGGCACTGTCTTTACGGTTCGCGATGCAAACCTGGACAATAACATGGGGCTGTCGCAATGGATTCAGGCAGGTCAAGCCAGCTCTATGGCCGAGTTTCAAACAGCACTTGAGGGAATCGCATTTCCCTGGGTGCATACCTTGGCTGCAGACCGAAATGGTGATGCTTTCTATGGCGATATATCGAGCATCCCACATGTTGACCAGGCAAAACTCGACGACTGTGTGAGCGGGCCATTAGCCCCCGTTGTGACCGGAGTTACTAACAGCTTGATCATCGCGCTGGACGGTACACGCAGCGCCTGCGAATGGGGTGCGGATGCTGACACCCCGGAAGGTAGAAATGTATTTGGTTACAGCTCTCTGCCAAAAATCACCACCACTGAATATGTCGCGAACAGCAACAACAGCTATTGGTTAAGCAAAGCGGACGAACCTATCACCGGTTTACCAATCATCATGGGTGCCTTGGGAGGTGAAAACGAACAGCAGTTTTTGCGAACACGTATTACTCACCAGATGGTGGCCGAGCGCATGGCAGGAACCGATGGTATTAGCATGAGTCCCGGCTTCAATCTGGACAACCTAAAAACACTTATGTATTCGAATCGCGTGTTAGGCGCAGAGATTGCATTAGACGATGTGTTAGCTGCCTGCCCTTTTTCCGGCGCAGGACTGGCAGCTGATGTTCTTACCAGAGCAAATCAAGCGTGCACGATTCTCGCCAGCTGGAATCGGCGCACTGATATCGACAGCGCCGGCGCCCAAGTGTTTACCGAATTCTGGCGCGAACTAAAAAGTGATTTTGACCCTGCGGGTAATCTGGAAATCGAAAACCAGCAATTATGGACGGTGAACTTTGACGCGAATGACCCAATCAATACACCGTCGGGTTTTGATCTCGCAGAGAGCGACAACTACGAACGCATCGCAACCGCATTGAGCGCTGGCATAGCTAACCTCGAACAAGCCAATGTTGACCCAGCCGCACCGTTCGGCGACGTACAGTTTGCGGAGCGCAATAACGAACGAATCCCCATTCACGGCGGTTTGGATGATATGGGTGTGTTTGGCGTGATAAAAGGTGGGCTAAGCGACGGCGGCTACCAAAGTATTAATGGCGGGAATTCCTATATTCAAGCCGTGACATGGGACGACACAGAATGCCCATTGGCCGAAGGCGTGCTTGTACCTTCGCAATCAAACAACCCCGCTTCAGATCATTTCAGCGATCAAACCCAGCTGTACAGCGACAAAGAGTGGATAGCGTTTCCTTTCTGCACCGACGCAGTAGAAGCACAACTTATCAGCACGACTGAATTGGAAGAGTAACAACATGCTTTCGAAACTAGACGACTACCCTATTCACCAAATCTCCGAACCGATTGCGCAAACCGCATCTTCCGATCGATTTGTGTATGACCGTTATTGGTATAACGGCCACGCAAAAGACGGCGAATACTATTTCGGTGTGGGCCTGTGCCGTTACGCTAACCTGGGCATTCTTGACTGCGGATTTAGTCTGGTAATTGACGGCAAACAATATGCATTTCATGGCTCAAGGCGTGCACCGGATGAACCCAGTTGCTTGCAAATTGGCCCGTTTGATATGCAGATTGTTGAACCCATGGGTCAACACCACCTGGTCATCGGTCCCAATGAAACTGGTATTGAATGCGATTTGAGATTTACGCCACGCACTTCGTGCATTGAGGAAGGTCATCAAAACTTACGCAATGCCAGACATGTTGTAATGCAAGCCACGCGGCTAGACCAGTTTGGCTACTGGCATGGCACCATCAAGTACGACGGCAAAGAACTGAAGGTAGACCAGCGCAATACCTACGGTCTTAAAGATCGCTCCTGGGGTATCCGCCCTGTCGGTGATGCCTACACTGGCGGCGCACCATTGGATGAATTCCAGGCCGTGCATTTTATGTGGGCACCAATCCACTGGGATGATCAGTGCACATTGGCCGGTTGGTTTGAAGATGGTAATGGGTATCAGTGGCACACTGATCAGGCGATCTTGCCGGCCTATGCGAATTCTGCAGATGTACCCGGTGTGGTTGATCCCAATGGCAAAGTTTGGCAAGGCATTGTTAACTACAACATAGAAAACCACCCTGGCACACGGCAGGCAAAAAGTGCATCACTGACTATGCAGGACCGATCTGGCGAGAGCTTGGACATCACACTCGAGCCCTTACTTGTTTACCGTATGAAAGGCATTGGTTATCAGCATCCCGAATGGGGACATGGCAAATACAAAGGCGAGCTCGCTATTGGCGGTGAAAGCTGGAACATTGACGATGTTGACCCATTGGCGCTTGAAAATATCCACATACAGCAAGTTGTACGCGCACGGTGTGGCGATAAAGTTGGTTGCGGTGTGCTTGAGCAAATGCATATTGGGCCGCATTCGGCGCTTGGGTTTAAGGATTGGTTTGATGGAGCGTAAAGCTGATTGAATAGCGAGTGATGGGGACTAAAGAATAGAGACCGGCTTTGAATTGAGTGTCGGCCAGCGAGACATGCCGGACCCAAAGCACTCGCTTTGCTCGCGGGGCCAGCTTTAAACCCATCCATGGGGGCTTGATTTTCGACATCCTGTCTCAAACAGTCGCGCTGACCGACACTCAATCCAAATCCTGTGTGCCAATTCTAAGCTTCAGCGTTATTCTATCCAGCTACCCAGAAAAATTAAAAGTGATACGTCAAATCCAGCTGCAGAACATCGTCATCTCGCACGCTAGCGAACGGATGATTATCATCAATCGATGAAAATACTCTGGCCTCAATGCTAATTACCCAATTATCGCTAAGTCGCCTGTTGCCTTCCACAATACAAAAATTCGCTGAACTGTCCATATCCAGCGAACAGCCAGCAAGCAGCGCAGAACTTTGAATATCGTTAAACGCAAACCGTGCAGCAAGGAATACATCATTGTCCGGGCCGATAAGGCTGATTGGCTGTGTTAGAGATTGCGTGAAATCAAATTCGCGGTCATCGTAT
>JBGCDE010000114.1:0-51897 GCA_045105115.1 Pseudomonadales bacterium
CCACAATGCATGCGATACGGCTGCGGCTGGTGGCCAGTATTTTTTTAACCATTCGCAGTACGCTGTTCGAGAACCTATCAAACCTCTGTTCAGTTTTAAGCGCACCACTGCGCTCAGCGAATCGTAGCCTGGCGGCCGCCGTGGGGAGCAAAGTGACCGCCACCAGCATCGATGCGAGAATGGCGCCGGTAATGGCAATCGCCACATCGGAATACAACTGACCTGCTTCCTGTTCAACAAATGCAACCGGTACAAACACTAGAACCGTGGTAAGGGTAGAAGCAAGTACCGCGGGCCATACCTGCCGCACCCCTTCAGCCGCTGCCTGTAATCGCGCTACACCTTTGCGCCGCTCAAGCTCGATACTTTCTAACACAACTATACTGTTATCGAGCGTCATACCAATCGCAAACGCGATACCTGCCAAGGAAATGACATTGATAGTTCTACCTGCCAATAACAGGCCTAAAAACGCGATAATCACGCAAATCGGGATGCCCATCACACCCACCAGCGTTACCTTTAGAGAGCGCAGAAATAAAAACATGATGGCTGCCGCCAGTAGCGCGCCAATTACCAGGTTCTGCCAAACGTTGCGTACGGATTCTTCAACATAGACTACGTCGTCAGCAATAGGCTCTATGCGAAGTCCGGCGTCTTTAAGCACACCGTTATTGAGTGACTGAATCTCTTTAACCACTGCCCGCTTGATATCAATAACGTTTGAACCCACTTCCTTGCGCAGTGACACAAAAATGTTGCGCTCGCCATTAAATGACGTGACGTTGGTTTCCTCAGAGTGGTCCAGGCGAACTGAAGCCACGTCTTTCAAACGAATAATGGCATCGCCGCGGCGTGCGAGCACCAATTCACCCAGCTCATCCAGACTGTCGAAACGACCCACGGTACGCAGCAGATACTGGCGTTTGCCGGCATCCACCGTGCCTCCGGACCTATCCTGATTTCGGCTACGCAGCACGTTGCGCACGTCAGTCAACGTCAAACCACGCTGGGCCAGGCGTACCGGGTCAACCAGCACCTGTATCTGCCGCTCAACGCCGCCAAAAATACCAACCTCGGAAATACCGGGTACGCTGGTGAGGCGCGGCTTTACCATGTCTTCAACAAGGTCTTGCGACATGCTGATATCAAGCTGTCGTGGATTCCCACTCAACGGCATAAGACTGTAAAACATGAACGAATTGCTGGAGAAGGAGTTGGCGAATATTCGCGGTTCGTCCACGTTTTCAGGATAAGACGGCACCTGACTGAGTGCATTACTGACCCGAATCAGCATATTCGTTATGTCAGTACCCAGCGGAAATTCCATTTCAATTTCCGCGCGTCCGGAAGACGCGGTCGCTGTTATGCGCGACAGATTAGGAAGGTTTCTAAGATACTCTTCCTGTTCTATCAGTATTTCCTTTTCTACGTCTTGCGGCGTGGCCCCAGGCCAAATGGTGCGCACGCTGATCGCGCGCACATCCAGATCTGGAATCATCTGAACCGGAATACGCAAAGCGGCCACTATTCCCAGCACGCATACTATAAGTGCAGCTACCGAGACGAGTGTTGGACGGGCAATCAGTTTCTCAAACATACTTAACGATGCTACTGCAGTACCGTAACGCGCTGCCCGACCAGAAGTGACTCGTTACCCTCAGTCACTACCTCAGCGCCCGATTCCAGACCGGCCGAAATTTCCACCATTGAACCTGACAGCAAGCCAGTGGTTACTGGTCGCTCTTGAACTACGGCCTGGCCGTTCTGTCGCTGCACAACCCAGACAAGCACACGGCCATCCGAGCGTTTGACAACCGCATCTCGCGGCACCACCAATGCATCGCGGCCGGTCGCAAGGCGCAGTTCTCCTCGCGCGGATTTACCCGGAATCAGTCGTGCGTCTGCGGCGGCCGCTGTTACGCGCACGAGAAAAGTACGTGCACCCATACCGCTTATAGGCACAACCGTACTCACGCGGCCTTCTCTACGAGTTTGCAAATCGTTGCCTAACCAGTAGTAAACCAGCGTGCCCGTGTTTACCACCGAGAGATAGTCTTCGGCCACTTGAAAATCAATGCTGAGATTGTCGGTTGCAACCAGCGATAGTACGGGGTTGCCCGGAACCACCCACTCACCGATCTCGGTTTGCTTGTCTTGCACAACACCGGAAAATGGCGCGCGCAAGGTATGCCTGTCCAACAAGGCTTTACGATAATTAGCCTCGGCGCCGGCCTGTTCAAGCGCTGCCTGATTAGATGCCAATTCCGCCGCCAGATCGTCCACCATCGATTGCGCGATGCTACGTTTCGGCAGCAATTCACGGGCTTCTTCCAATCTGCGCCTGGCGTCGTTTGCAATCACATTGGCGGCTTTCGCGTTCGCGCTTGCGCTCTGCCATTGCCAGCGGGCAAGCTCAGCATCTAGCTCCAACAGCACGTCACCGCTACTGACAACGCTGCCACTATCAACCAGTAGGTCCGTAACCAAACCGCTAGTTGCCGTTGAGAGATTGGCATTGCGCAAGGATGTCACGGTACCGGTCAGCTGAACCTCTTGAGTAATAGCTTGCTGCTGGACTTGAACGGTACGTATAGGCGCACCGATGTTTTCTTGAGCCACCGCGCGCACAGACACCAAAACAAACACAAAGAAAACTGCTGTAAACAGGCGAATCATCGTCCCTCTCTATTGCCCGTGAAACCACCATAGACAGGTTACCGGCATTGCTGGGAGAAAACCAGAATGACTCAGAAAAAACGTCGCATGCAGGTATAAGCTATACAGTACTATGGCAGCGACGGCAGAGAGCATTACGATCAGATCTCAACCAAACTTAAGAAAAACTTTTTGCGCCAATGTGATCAACGGGAACGCACTATGATTCAAGACTGGTTTTCGCTGGCAGGTAAAGTCGGGCTAGTAACCGGCGGTTACCGTGGACTGGGTTTACTCTCAGCCAGTCACCTTAGCAATGTCAACGCCGATCCACCTTGTGCGCCATTGAACTACCAATCATGTTTCCAAATTGGCTGTCACAGCTGCGTTTTCACCTATGAGCAGCTTCGCTGCTTTAAACGAAAATTAACAGGTGGTAGGTGTGAAGCGAATGCTTCTGTGAAAACTGCTAGATATTACGCGGAATAATTGCACCACGATGTTGAATCACCTGTGAAGCCAAAGCATGTCCTGCCCGACATGCATCTACACCCGAAATACCTCTTAACCTCGCGGCAAGAAAACCGGCATTGAAGCTGTCTCCCGCCGCTGTGGTATCAACAGGTGTTACTTGCACGGCACTCACCCGCTCAAGAGCCTGGCCCGTGGCAAACAAACAGCCATCTGCTCCCATCTTTACAACTGTTTCTTGCACTCCATGGGCTTGCAGGGTTTTTACCAGCTGCTCCGCAGACTCAATGCCGAACAGCGAAGTTTCATCCTCTAATGTTGGCAGTGCTATATCGGTCATGCCATACATCTGGGTGTAAGCCTGCTGCGCGGCAGTCTCATTCGACCAC
The DNA here is from genome assembly GCA_045105115.1 of Pseudomonadales bacterium. Taxonomy (GTDB): domain Bacteria; phylum Pseudomonadota; class Gammaproteobacteria; order Pseudomonadales; family JAUIET01; genus JAUIET01. The sequence continues at coordinate 3,519 of JBGCDE010000114.1, forward strand.
AATTTAGGACGATAGTTACCATCAAAAATAATCTTTCCACCCGCTTGCCGATACACTTTGAGACTATCAAACAAGCATTGTAGAGATTTCTCCGGGAGAATCCCCAAACTTATGCCAGACAGGTACAAGTGGCTGGAATCTTTAAGCGATTCAAAAAGCTTCTCAACGTGATCTCTGTCATCGAACAATCGGCTTGCAGGAGAGTTTTTCCGCCAATAGTAAAATGATCGCTCGCCATCATCAGCAACATTGATCATATACATGCCCGGCACGGAGTTGGGCTTGCGAACCACGAGCGAACAATCTATGCCTTCGTCTTGCCACTCGCCAAGCATCCAATCGCTCATGATGTCGTCACCCAGGGCGGTCACATAACGCGTATTGATACCACACCTGTTCAAATAGACAGAGGTGTTGAGAGTGTCACCGCCATAATTCATAGTCATGGGAAGACCACGAACGTCACCGTTGGCGTCTGCTCGAGAAAGTTCAAGCATACATTCGCCAATGACGGCTATTGAAATGGACATAAGCTAACCCGCCTTGATCACTGCACATAAGAAAAGGTCAATCAGCCGTAGACCTTACCACCAATTTCCTGGAAGTGCGCTTGCGCAGTCGCGCTTAGCATATCAAGCTGCGGGACGTGCACCCAGGTATATGAGGGATACGACTCCTACATCATTCTGCCGGGCTTAACCAGTATTACGCAGCCCGGCCGCAATGCCCGCAATGGTGACCATAATGCCTTGCGCCAGCACAGCGTCTGGCGCTTCGCGATTGCGCTGCAACAGCTCAACTTGCAGTACGTTTAAGGGGTCGGTATACACATTACGCAAACCTATGGTTGTGAGCGCCCACGGTTGATCGATCAACAGGCTGTCGTGTTCTGCCAGTCGCAATACCACATCTGTATCACTGGCCAATTGCTGGCGAAGCTGCTCTCCAATACTTCTGTTGGCTTCCTCAACCAGTCGTTTGTCGTAATACGCCGACAAACCGGCGTCGGATTTTGCAAACACCATTTCCAGCATGGATAAACGTGTAGCGAAGAACGGCCATTGATCACGCATAGTGCGCAACAGCTCTCCATGGCCACTATCTATTGCTTTAGCCATCGCTCTGCCCGCGCCTAACCAGGCGGGCAACACCAATCTATTTTGACTCCAGGCGAAAATCCACGGAATCGCCCGCAAGCTCTTTATACTGTTGTCAGCCTTGCGACGCGATGGTCGCGAGCCGATGGGCAGGCTGCCCAATTCCTGCTCCGGCGTGGCCTGGCGGAAATAGCTCACAAAATTAGGATGACCCCGCACAATTTCGCGGTAGTGCTTGCATGACGCATCGGCCATGTCGTCCATCAGCGTACGCCACGACGCTTCTGGCTTGGGCGGCTCTAGCAGATTAGCCTTCAAAATGGCACTGGTGTAGAGCGCCAGGGTTTTCACCGCAATCGAGCTTACGCCTAATTTTGTGCGAATCATCTCGCCCTGCTCTGTTACGCGCAAACCACCGCGCAGTGAGCCTGGCGGCTGTGATAGCAGCGCAGAATGCGCTGGCGCACCACCACGACCAATCGTACCGCCACGGCCGTGAAACAAGGTGAGTTCCACGCCGAACTCTTCACATACTTCGAGCAATTTTTCCTGGGCACGATATTGCGCCCACGCGGCCGCCATCACGCCGGCGTCTTTCGCCGAATCAGAGTAACCAATCATCACCATCATGCGATGATTGATTTTTTCTCGGTACCAACTGTCACTGAGCAGTTGGCGAACAACCTGTTCTGCATTTTCAAGATCGTCCAGCGTTTCGAATAGCGGAACCACCGGTAGCTGAAACGGACTGCCACAGGCCTTTAACAATAACTCTACGGCCAACACGTCGGATGCCGAGGACGCCATTGATATCACATATGCGCCTAGCGCCTCCGAAGACTGATTGGCCACCAAACGACAGGTGTCCAGCAACTCTTTCGATGCGGGTTCGGCTTGCCAGTTGTCAGGAATCAAAGGGCGACGGCTACGCAATTCCTTACCCAGAAACTCGAGACGTTGCGCTTCGTTCCACTCACTGTAGTCACCGATATCCAGGGTTTGGGTTAATTCAGAGAGCAAGTCTGTGTGTACGCTTGATTCCTGGCGGATATCATGGCGCACGAGGTGTAAGCCGAAGCATCGAATTCTGCGCAGCGTGTCTAGCAGCGCGGAATTGGCAATGCTTGTCATGCCACATTCATTCAACGATTGGTAACAACTGTGCAATGGCTGCCATAGCTGCTCAACATTAATAATCAATTCGGACTCATTGACCGTACCTCCACCCAGCTGCACTTCAATGGCTGCAAGCGTGTTTTCTAATTTCTGACGCAATGGTCTGAGTACGGCGCGGTAGGGCTCGCGCTCATTGTGTTCAAGCTGAGCACGAAAGCTGTCACTGCAGCGCGTCATCGACAACTCGTCAACAAGACGATCCAGGTCTCGGTAATAAAGATCCGCGGCTTGCCAGCGACTGAGCAATAACACTTCCCGAGTAACTTTAGCCGTGACGTTAGGATTGCCATCACGATCACCACCCATCCAGGAACTGAAGGCAATGGGGGATGCAACGATGGGCAGAGGGTTTCCGGTGGCTGATCGCAATGCCGCATCCAGCCTCCGTAAATACTGGGGTACGGCGTTCCAAAGCGATTTTTCAACCACGGCAAAACCGGATTTGGCCTCATCAATCGGCGTTGGCCGGTGTTCGCGGAAATCCTGGCTGTGCCAGATCTGCGCAATCAGTTCACGCAGTCTATTGGTGATTGTGGCCGTCTCTCGTTCCGTGCGCCCCTGCAGTTCCAACTGATCCAGACACAAATCAATTTCTTCGTATTTATTGATCAAGGTTCGCCGCGCAATTTCAGTCGGATGCGCCGTCAAAACCAAATCGATGCTCAGTTGCCCAACAGCCTCGATGATGTCTGCGTCACTCTGACTCTGTGATTGCAAGTGTGCCAATACATCGGCCAGCTCTCTGGTCGCCGAAAATTCTTCATCCATAGCGCGTGAGACGGCATGGCGTTGCTCGGCGATATTGGCAAGTGCCAGAAACTGGCTGAAGGCCCGAGCAACAGGCAACAACTTTTCCTCATCCAGATTCGCCAGCACTTCCTGCAGGTGCGAATAGTCAGCCAGTTCATCGGTCGATTGATTGGCTCGCGCCGATTTCGACAACTGGCGTATTTGTTCTACGGCGTCGAACACACCCTTGCCTTCCGCCTCAGCGATCACTTCACCCAGTAAACGGCCGAGCAAACTGATGTTTCGTCGCAACGGTAGATACAGTGTGTCACTCATCGTTTTCACCAATTGCTTAGCTTACTCAGTAAATCGCACACGCGGCTAGAGTAACCCCATTCATTGTCATACCAGTTGAGTACACGGACGTAACGGCCATTCGTCACACCGGTAAACCCGGAATCGTATATCGATGAATGTGAATTGCCGATAATATCTGACGACACTATGGGCTTGTCAGTGAATTCCAATATGCCTTGCAGGCTTTCTGTATTCGCTGCCTCTCGCACAGCATCGTGAACATCCTGATAATGCACATCGGTGTTTAAGGTGGCAAAAAAATCGACCACAGATCCGTCGGGTACCGGTACACGCGCAGCAATGCCATGTAACTTGCCCTGTAATTCGGGCAACACTTCACCAACCGCCTTGGCCGCTCCGGTAGACGTAGGAATGATGTTTTCTGCAGCTGCTCTACTACGACGCCAATCCGAATGCGGAACATCGGCAAGGCGCTGATCGTTAGTGTAGGCATGCACCGTGTTAATCACACCTTCATTGATACCAAACGCGTCGTTCAGCACTTTGGCCATAGGTGCCAGACAGTTAGTGGTACAACTGGCGTTTGAAATGATCTTGTGCTCTTCACTCAAACCCTGGTCGTTCACACCCAGCACTACGGTGTAATCAATAGGTTCTGCAGCAGGAACGGTGAGAATCACTCGTTTGGCACCCGCCGTTAGATGTTGTTCCAGTTGCTCGCGCTTACGAAATACGCCTGTCGCTTCAACCACGGCGTCCACGCCTAACTCAACCCATGGCAGGGCTTCTGGGTTGCGTTCGCAGAGCAACTTGGCACGACTTCCCGGAGTGACGAAGAAACCATCGAGCAACTTCAGGGATTTTCCGAATGGCCCCATCACGGTGTCGTAGTCCAGTAAGTAACGCAGCGCCTCAGGGTCGAACAGGTCATTGATTGCAACTACGTCAACGTCATCACGCTCTTCCAGGATTCGGAAAACAGCGCGACCGATTCGACCAAAACCATTAATCGCTACTCGCATTAGGCGGCCTCCTCTGCTTGATCAAGCGTGTTATAGAGACGCACTGCGTCTAATAACCTGGCAGCGTGCCCAAGGTTTTCGTACCAGCTCAAAGTCTTAATTGTTTTTTGCCCCGCTTTTATTGTGCCCTTGCTATCAAATAGCAAAGACAGCGAACTGCCTATGACATCAGAGGATACGATTGGATCTTCCGCAACATCAACAATGCCCGAGTAGTTGGCCACACTTTGTCTCATCACATTGTTGATATCGTCCGCACCAATATCTGGATCAGCCATCACCAGATTCACATCCAGCAAGCAGCCTTCATGTATGGGTACATTTAGTACGTAGGTGAGTACTTTGTCGCTGAATTTTGGCAATACCCTATCCAGCCATAGATGAGCTTCGTGCGTATTGGGAATGATATTTTCAGCAGCCGAACGGCTACGACGAAAGTCACTGCCAGCATAATCCTGTAAAGCCTGATCACTGGTATACGCATGCACGCTTGTCATGCTTGCACATTCGATTTCAAAGTGACCCGACAAAATATGCAGCAACAAACACAAGGCACTTGATGTGGCCGACCCGGCAGAAACCATTTTGTCATCCGTCGTTGCCGTCTCACTGTTAACACCTGGCACAATGATTCGGTCAATGTCGTCAACAGGCAATGTGCGCAGAAAAACGCGCCGCGCGCCGTTACTCAGATGTGCTTGCATAAAGTTCCGGGCTCGATAAACACCCGTCGCATCAATGACAGCATCAACACCAAATGCGTCCCACGGCATCTCTGCCGGCTGATCAATTGGCATTAGCCTGGACTTGAATTTCGAGTTAACCAGGTAGTTACCTTCTAACTGATGATTGCTAAGACTATGGGTTTCTGAACCCAGCAGATAATGCAAAATCTTGGGGTCGCCAATATCCGCAATCGCCACCACCTCTATGTCATCTCTGCGTGATGCCAATTCATAGATTTGTCGACCCGTTTGGCCGAAACCCATCAAGCCCAGTCGTATGGGTTTTTTTCTACTCACGTCTTTTCCCTATACTCTTCAAATTCAAGTTATGCGCTCATCGCTGCTCGCGCCAAGCTCTCTATCTCATCCCATTGCTCGTTTTCAATCATCTCGGCTTTGACCATCCACGATCCGCCTACGCAAGTAACACAATCCAGGGCCAGATACTCCCTAAAATTATCGGGGTTAAGCCCACCCGTTGGACAGAACTGAACATCAGGAAATGGCCCTGCCAATGATTTGATCATGGGTATTCCACCGATTGCTTCGGCCGGGAAGAGCTTGAAAAAATTCAGCTGCCGCGATCGGCCGAGCATTATTTCGCTGGCAGTAGCCACACCTGGAATAAGCAATACATCGCGGGCGCTGGCGGCGCGAATAATTTCTTCGGAGATACCTGGGCTTAGGACAAAGTCGGCTCCGGCCTGCACTGCAGAAGCAAGCTCTGCAGCGTTCGTAACCGTGCCTGCCGCGACTAGAATCTCCGGTACTTGTTCTTTCACGGCGGAGATGCAGGCAAGTGCATTATCAGTACGAAGTGTTAGCTCAATGGCTGGCATGCCAGCACGCGCCAACACTTTTGCCAAGGTAACACTGCGCTCCACGTCATTGGCAACCACAACAGGTAACACACGACAGCTTTTGATTACTTCCATTAGGGACATAAAGAAACCTCTTTTATCTACCAGACCAGTGCGCCGCTATCGGCTGGGCCAACAACGTTTCTGAAATTTTTAAACAAACCGCGCCCTAAAGAATTATCTGCTCGCTCATATGTTGCAGCTTCTCGCGCATTGAATAAGTCATCGTCTACCAAAACACGAACGTCACCAGATTGTGCATCAACCCTGATCACATCGCCGCTCCGCAAGCGAGAAATTGGGCCGCCTTCCAGCGCCTCGGGGCATAAGTGAATAGCCGCCAGCACCTTGCCCGATGCACCGGACATTCGACCGTCAGTCACCAATGCCACTTTATAGCCACGGTCTTGAAGCACCCCAAGATAAGGAGTTAGCTTATGCAGCTCCGGCATTCCATTGGCTTTCGGGCCTTGAAAGCGCATCACTACCACAACATCTTTGTTCAGCTCACCTGCCTCAAAGGCCTGTTGAAGCTCATCTTGCTCTGCGAATACAACACATTCGGCTTCAACGATTTGATGTTCTTCGGCAACGGCAGATACCTTGGCAACACTCAAGCCGAGGTTGCCTGATAACATGCGCAAGCCACCTTCTTGTGAAAACGGTTTATCAACACTGGTTAATACATCAGGTACTGAGCTTTCAGTAACTGGCTTCTTCCATTGCAGGCGGTGGCTTGATGCTTCGCTCTCAAATTCAGGCTGGCACTCATAAGCGTCTAGCCCGTCACGCAGCAAACTTCTCACGTTTTCATTTAGCAATCCGGCGCTGCGCAGTTGATACACGAGATAGGCCATACCGCCGGCTTGCTGAAACACATTGATGTCTGCCTGACCATTCGGGTATACGCGCGTTAATAAAGGTACGGCCTTAGACAATCGATCAAGATCAGACCACAGCAGCTTAATGCCAGCCGCCTCGGCCATAGCGACTAGATGCAATGCATGATTGGTAGAGCCACCGGTGGCCAACAAGGCCACACAGGCGTTGACTATGGATGCCTCGGTCACGACTTCATACAACGGCAGATAACGCGGTGCTTTATGACTGGCGTCAATTACGCGGCGCACAGCCTCGATGGTGAGCGCTTGTCGCTGCGGATCATCTGGATTCACGAACGATGCACCGGGTAACTGAACCCCTAACATTTCCATCAGCACCTGATTGCTGTTGGCGGTACCATAAAACGTGCAAGTGCCTGGGCTGTGATAAGAAGCCGATTCTGCATCCAGTAACTCGTCTTTGCTCGCTTTACCTTCAGCAAAGCGCTGTCTTACCGCTGCCTTCTCTTTGTTGGGTAGACCTGATGGCATAGGACCTGCTGGCACGAAGCCAACCGGTAGATGACCGAACTGCAGAGCACCGATCATCATGCCGGGCACTATTTTGTCGCAGACGCCTAAACAGAGCACGCCATCAAACACGTTGTGGCTGAGGCTGACCGCCGTGGCCATGGCAATTACATCGCGACTGAACAGGCTCAATTCCATTCCGGGTTGGCCCTGAGTTACACCGTCGCACATGGCAGGAACGCCACCAGCTACCTGCGCAGTAGAGCCTAATTCGCGCGCAGCCTGCTTGATGATTTCCGGGTAGTCTTTGAGTGGTTGATGCGCTGACAACATGTCGTTGTATGCGGTAACTATCCCTAGATTGGCACTTTGCATTAAGCGCAGTGCTTGCTTGTCTTCGCTACCGCAAGCGGCATACGCGTGCGCCATGTTGCCACATGACAAGCGTTGTTTTGGTGGCTGCCTGGCCTGCATATCCATCATGGCCTGCACATACTGTTCTCGGCTGGCACGGCTGCGCTCAACAATATCTTTGGTCACTGCCTCAATTGTTTTGTTCATGAGATGAATCCCTATTCCTGTGCGGCGTGATACAAATACAGAGGTGTTTGATGCTGATTCAGCACAGCTCGAATCGGCAGCTCGTTGATAGAACCTGGCTGTTGTGCCGCTTTCAAAAGTTCAAGCTTGCTGTCACCTACTGTGTGCAAGAACAGATATCTTGAATTCAAAATACGCGGCAGGGTTAAGGTAATGCGTGGGTGTTCCAGATCGCCTCTTACCATGCCGCAACAAGGCTCGCCTTGTCGTGGCTCTAACGCGTATTGCAAAGGCTCGCCGTCGGTAAAAAGCGAGGCGGTATGGCCGTCGTTACCCATACCCAACACCAGCACGTCGAAGGCACCATCAAAACGACGCAAACGATTGGCTACCGCCTGCTCGCCAAGAAATGGCGTATTGCATGAAACCTTAAGACCTATAAACTCTGCGCTTGCCGCATTGTTTTTTAACAGGTGACGGTGCACCAGCGCTTCATTGGAGTCTTCGTGATCCGGCTCCACCCAGCGCTCATCGACCAGGGTAATCACTACTTTGTCCCAATCAATAACAGCCAGTGATAATTTTTCAAATAGCGGGATGGGCGTAGAGCCACCACTCACGGCCATTGTGGCCCGACCGTGTTGGGCAATGGCTTGCTCTAAAATTTGAGCTATGCGCTCTGCCAGCTCAGTAACAAGCGTTGTGTTGTCTGCGTAGTGGCAGAGGTTTGGAAAGTCGTTCTGTTGTATTGTGTCAGGTTTGTTCATTGTGAAATATCTAATCAGTCGATTCGGCGTGCGTTGTGCCACTCACGGCCATCACGGTCGAGCATCACCAGCGAATTTTTGGGGCCCCAACTTCCCGCTGAGTACGTTTCAGCTGGCATTCGGGTTTGCTCCCATGAAGCAATGATTTGATCAATCCATTCCCAAGCCGCGTCTACTTCGTCACCGCGCATAAACAAACCAGGATTACCCCTGAACACTTCCATTAGAAGTCGCTCGTAGGCATCCGGGTAACGCAACTGAAATGTCTCGGAAAAACTCAGGTTTAGCGGCACAGGTCGCAGCTGTAATGCGCCGGGGCCAGGCTGCTTGTTCATAATAGACAGCTGCACCCCCTCGTCCGGTTGCAGCCGAATCGTTAGACGATTAGCTTCCAGCTCACCTGCTTCAGCTCCGTAAATATTGTGCGAGACCGGTTTGAACTGCACCACGATCTCAGAACATTTAGTGGCCAGTCTTTTACCCGTGCGAAGATAAAAAGGCGTACCGCTCCAGCGCCAATTTTCTACTTCGGCTTTTATGGCAACAAAGGTTTCTGTATTGCTAGGCTGGTCATCATCAAGATCGGCGAAGAAACTATTGACGACTTTGCCGTCGATTGCACCGGCGGAATATTGCCCTCTAGCCGTTTTGCGTTTTACCTCATCACGCGTGATTGGTTTAAGCGCTTTCAGAACTTTGAGCTTTTCGTTTCGAATATCATCATGGTGCTGACTGCTGGGCGGCTCCATGGCCACCAAACACAATAGCTGTAGTAAATGGTTTTGCACCATATCTCGCAGCGCACCGGCTTTGTCGTAATACGACCCCCGCGAACCAACACCCAGGTTTTCTGCCACGGTAATCTGCACGTGGTCGATGTGGGCGCGATTCCATAAAGGCTCAAACAAGGCATTAGCAAAACGCAAGGCCGATAGGTTCTGGACGGTCTCTTTACCGAGGTAATGGTCTATGCGGTATATCTGGTTTTCATTAAATACCGATAGCAGCTTTTCATTGATAGCGCTTGCCGTTGTTCTGTCTCGGCCCAAGGGCTTTTCAACGACAATTCTTGAGTTGTCAGTGACCAGGCCTGCATTGGCGATCTGCAATGCTGTATCACCAAACAATGACGGCATGGTGGCCAAATAAAACACACGCACCCGTTCGGTTTGCACCGCTAGCAATTCAGACAGACTGGACCAGGTGGCATCCTGAGAAATGTCCACCGCACAGTAGTGAATGCGTGCGGCGAAACGCTGCCAGGTGGATTCATCAATCACATCTAGGTTGGCGTATTCGAGCAATGCGGCATGTACCTGCTCAATGTACTCTTCCCGGGTTAACTCACTTCTGGACGCGCCAATAATGATGCTATCGTCGCTGAATTGCTCGTCACGGTCTCGGTGGTATAACGCGGGCAGCAATTTCCGCTTGGCCAGGTCACCGGTGGCGCCAAAGATCACAAACTCGAAGGGCTCTGCTGGAACGAATGTTGACATATGGGTGCTCTATGGCTGCTCTGATTGTAGTAATACTCCCTTATAAGCATAATATTCGCTAAATGAAAGGCTTCAAGTTCATTTTATTTGTAGTTAAACTACATTTATGCTGAATGCAATAGACCAAAGAATCTCAACACTCACGCCAGCGGAGCAGCGAGTGGGGCAATGGGTGCGGCAAAACCCAGAGGCAAGCCTGCATATTGCGCTTGCTCATCTGGCCGATAACGCTAACGTCAGTGAGCCCACCGTTGTTCGCTTCTGCCGGTCGATGGACTGCTCAGGGTTTAGAGAATTCAAACTTCGCCTGGCGCAAAGCCTGGCCGACACGCGCTCTCGGTATCACAGCGACGTGCAAGCCAATGACAGCGTTCGCGAAATTGCCCAGAAAGTCATTCGGCGTAGCGCAAGTGAACTTAACTCCGCCCTGCAACAAGTCAGCAATGAGGCGCTGGAGCAGGCCGTCTATGCACTCTCTCACTGCCAGCAGATATTGTTCTACGGTGTTGGCGCATCGGGCATTGTGGCCGAAGACGCACAACACAAATTTTTTCGACTCGGTATTCCGTGCACCGCGTACACAGACATTCCAACCATTTTGCAATCGGCCGCAATTGTGGATGCAAACACGGTGGTAGTCGCGGTGTCCAAGTCAGGCAACAGCACTGATTTAGCCCAGGCTGCGAAAAACGCGAAAGACGCCGGCGCTCGTTTAATTAGTCTAACAACTGCAAATTCGTTTTTAGATCAATGCGCCACTATCAAATTGCGGCTTAATAGCGCTGAAGACACCAATCTGTTTACGCCAATGAGTAGTCGGCTTGCGCAACTCTGTATTCTCGACACGCTGCAAGTAGGCCTTGCGGTTGCACTAGGGGTTGAGGCCACAGACAATCTCAAGAAAACCAAGAGTGCATTACCTACATAGACACCGCTACCAGGCTATGCCGTAGTCCTCACCGTAATTACTCGCCGCACCCCACATAGTGCCGTGTTCGCGATCAAACCAGATTGCCTGCATCGGGCCAGAGGTTCTGGGCTTGAAAGTGAGTTCGTAACCCATTTTTTCCAATTGGTCTCGGGTCCATTGCGGCGTGTCATTACGCAAGTCAAGTGCGCCTGGTTGCGAGGGATGTTCCCCGAATGAGCCACGCATTTGATAGCTGTTGATATTGGCCGCTTCCACCGCTTCCTGGGGCGTCATACCCCACTCCACTATGTTCAGGAAAAACTGCAGTGAGTTTTGATCCTGAGTATCACCACCTTGGACAGAAAATGACAGGAACGGCTTGCCGTCTTTCAAAGCCATGCTGGGTGTTAATGTAACGCGCGGGCGTTTGCCCGGTTCTACTACGTTGTAAGGATTGTCTTCTTCCTCCAATACGAAGCTCTGCATTCGTTGAGAAAGACCAATACCTGTGTCACCAGCAACTACTGCGGGTATCCATCCACCGCTTGGTGTTATCGACACCACCCAACCTTCCTTGTCGGCTGTTTGAATAGCTGTGGTTCCTAAGCGAAAGGCCTTATCGCGCTGCGCCTCATTAAGCGCAATAGTATGACCGCTGTTATCAGTCACCGGCTTCTTAACCGTGGACCACTTGTTTAACAGCTGCTTGTACGGGTTTTTGCCTGACTGGAAACGATACGGATTGCCGGGTTTCACGTCGGGATTGTTTTTGGACCAGTCAATTTGCTTGTAGCGATGCTTGCCATACTCACTTGATAGCAAACCCTTCATGGGCTCCATCGGAGGGAAATAAGGGTCACCATAATAAAAATCACGATCGGCGAAGGCGTGATTCATGACTTGATACAAAGCATGGGTATAACGGCTGGAGTTAAACCCCATACTCTTTAGGTCTGCGTTCTCGAGCATATTTAGAGCTTGCAGCATAACCGGGCCTTGCACCCATGAAGTCAGCTTGTAGACCTCAATGCCCTTGTAATCAACACTAACAGGCTCTTCAATGTGCACCTGCCACTTACCGAGGTCTTCTAAAGTGATCAGGCCACCCTGAGCCTGCACCGCGTCGACGAATCGTTTTGCAATGTCTCCACGATAAAACAAGTCATACGCCGCGTAGATCGCCTCATCTCTGGATTTTCCAGCTTGCAGCGCGCCAGTCTCAGCTGCAACAAGTGCTCGCAGAGTTGCGGCCAGGTTTTTTTGTCTGAACAATTCGCCCGCGACCGGCCCGGCGTAATCCTTTTTATCCTGCTTGTATAAGAAAAGTTCTTTTGAGGCTGGCCATTTCTTGAGCTCATCCTGGTCCCTGCGAATTCTGCGTACGGTGTCTTCTTCAATGGGATAACCATCCGCAAGCTCAATGGCAGGCGCCAATACTTGCGCCAACGACAAAGTACCCCATTCGGCCAGCATGGTGAGTAAGCCACCCGGCGTACCAGGCGTTACCGCGGATAAGGGGCCTAATGCCGGCGGAAACTCAAGATCTTTGTTTTTAAAAAACTCGGCTGTTGCACCACTAGGGGCAACACCAAGAGCGTTGACACCAATAACTCGCTTCTCTGTTGGGTGATAGATCAGCGCCTGTGTTTCGCCACCCCAGGACAATACGTCCCACATTGTGGATGTAGTGGCCAACATGGCCATAGCCGCATCAACCGCGTTCCCGCCTTGCTGGAACATCATGGCGCCACTGGTGGTGGCCAGGGGTTTACCGGTTATAGCAACCCAATGCTGCCCGTGCAGCGGCGGGCGCTGTGTTTGACCCGCGCTGGCAAACTGCATATTGACTGTGAGGTAGGCCAGCAGACATAGATTGATGGTTTTGCTGTGCAACATGGTAGACGTTCTCATTTCAGCAGTTCACAAATGATGTGGTTTACAGAGCCTACACAAGTTGCAGGCTCATGAATACGCTATTCGGGTCTTCTTCATAATTAGCGAATGGCGGGCAGAAACTGAAGCCGTACTTTAAATACAATTGCCTCGCCGGTTCAAAATAATCCTGAGAGCCTGTTTCCAAACTGACCCATTGCAAACCACTTTTCCGGGCTTGAGCAAGAAGGCGTGTGAGTAACTGGCCAGCAATACCTTGCCGTAAGAAATTTTCGCTGGTGCGCATAGACTTTATCTCGGCGTGTTTGTCGCCAAGTGACTTCAGAGCGCCGCAAGCAAGCAGCTCATCCTTCTTCCACAGCGTCCAGAAACTGAGCTGCTCACCACGCAACTCATCCAAATCCAGAGCGTGCACACTTTCAATGGGCGACGCTGAGTGCATTTCGCGCAAATGCTGTTCCAGTAGCGCAATAACTTGCGGATGATCCAGCAAGCCTTCTCGAAACTCGTAGTCACCCATAAGATGCTGCAAAAGCCTTTTCATTCTCAATAAGCAATATCATACCGCGTCAAATCAAGCCTGTGCATTTTGTAGCCTCGGGCTGCTTTATGGTATTGCGTTTGGTACCCTGCAGTTCTGCATTCAACGTTACGCTCTTATGTACCATCAGCATTTTGGTCTCACGGAAGTTCCCTTTAGTATTAAGGTCAATCCGGGCTACCTGTTTATGACCGCGCAACACAAAGATGCGCTGGCAACTCTGCTCTACGGCGCAAGTGCAGAGGGTGGTTTTGCCTTACTAACCGGCGAAGTGGGCACGGGCAAAACCACATTGATTCGCGCTCTGCTTCAACAGCTACCAGATAATACTGATATTGCCCTGGTTCTTAATCCGGCAATGAATCCAATCGAGCTGCTGGCCACCATTTGCGATGAGCTCAAAATTGAATACAACGCTGAACAGCAAAGCCTGAAGCATCTCACCGATAAGCTGCATCAATATCTTTTAGACAGCTATTCACAAGGGCGAAGTGCCGTTGTACTCATTGACGAAGCGCAGCATTTGCAAACCGACGCACTGGAGCAAATTCGTTTACTGACGAATCTTGAAACCGATACCCGAAAATTATTGCAGATCATTTTAGTTGGCCAGCCGGAGTTGGATGAGAAATTACGCGAAACAGAACTTCGCCAACTGGCGCAACGTATCACTGCACGTTTTTGTTTAGGCCCGTTAAACGAAGATGAAACAGCAGCCTATATTGGTCATAGGCTGCAAGTAGCGGGGCTGTCGGGGCAACAATCTCTGTTCCCGTCGAAAACCATTAAGCGCATACACCAGGTAAGCGAAGGTTATCCGCGCTTGATCAACATTTTGTGCGACCGTATATTGCTAGGCTGTTATGCCAAGAAACGCAGTACTGTTGATGACGACATTGTTGAACTCGCTATTGATGAAGTATTTGGTAGCGACAAAGAAAAACTGCCAGGTAAACCTGCTGACAAAACTGGGTGGGGCGCAAACGTTCTAGCTGGCATGTTATTGCTTGGTGTTGCAATCTTTCTGATTGTTCGCGGGAATCTGGGCACTGAAGAAGTTAACGCAGTTGCCAGCGAATCCACGCAAACAGAAAACACGATTGCCCTCGACCCACAGTTAACTGCGGCACAGCAATCCGAGCAGTTTGATGAACTGCTTGTTCATACAGAAAAGCCACAGGCGGAATGGTGGAGCGCTGCATTTGCCGACCAAAACCAGGCAATGAAAGCGATCGAGACTTATTTTCAGAACGCAGGCGTGACGCACACAATCAGCTGCGACAACAACACGGAGCTCACGCAAATAGCGTGCATTAGCGCCCGATACGATGCCTGGCAGGATGTGCTCAGCTTAAACCGGGTAAGCATAGTGAAGCTATTAACACCCGGCCGCTTCAATGCGTATGTACCAGTAATTGGAGTTGAACAAGACCAGGCAAGCATTCTGGATCAGGACGGGCAATCCACGATAGGCTTAAACGCCATAGGCCGCTTATGGACGGGGGATGCCGTCAGCTTCTGGTTAGCGCCTGCGGCTTATGAGCAGCCAATCGCTGTGGGTTCACGCGGGCTCGCGGTGCAGTGGGTGGCCAAGCAATTCAGTGAGCTTGATCAGCAAGCACCACTGGCTCAGCTAGCGTTTAACAGCGCCCTGTCAGCTCGCGTAAAATTATTCCAGCGTGACTATGCGTTGGACGACGATGGCATCGTTGGCGCCAATACAATTCTCAAGTTAAACGAAGCCGTGCAAGGCGTTCCTGATGTCTTGTTACTACAACGCGGAGCACAGAACTAATGTCGCTGTTACTGGAAGCATTGCAGCGCGCTGACAGCGAGCGTAAAGATCAAGCTGATGTACCAGGTATAGATACACAGCACTCCGTTGCGGTTAACAGCGAGCCCGGGAATTCACGGCCGTGGATGTTGTTGGCTCTGGGTTTGATCATATTATTGCTGCTGGCGTATGTAATCTACTTACAGTCGCCTGGGCCTAACTCTGAGACCGCAGCAGCCACAGGTGATGAGCTCTCAGTTCAAAGTAATCATGCCGATCAAGTAAGGCAGCCGAATGCATCCACGGAAGAAGAGGCGGCGACAGCTTCAGCTAAACCTACCCCAAATTTTGAAGGTCGCTCTGAAACAAAGTCAACTAAGGCCGACATTGCTGCCTTGTACGAGCGTCTAAAAGCGGAAAATGCGGCCGATACAAGAACAATGAACCCAAGCGAAGAGGTGGTTGCTACTCAGCCACTGCCCGAGATTGAAGAACGCTTTGTTGAAGAAACCAATGAACAAGACGCGGTTATTGATCAGCAAAATGCCGCTGAAGAAGTGTATTCCAGTATTCCGTTTGCAAGCCAACTGCCTAACCAGCAGCAAAACAGCATACCCTCGCTGCGCTATACAACGCACGGGTACGCTGAGGCAACTGGTAAAGGGATGGTGACTTTGAACGGTCGAACTCAACGACGTGGCGACACGATTACAGCGGGCCTTGTTTTGCTGGATATACGCGCTGACTATATTGTTCTGGATATGAACGGAGTCTTGTTCAGATTGCCTGCGGCAACTGATTGGAATTAGCTGGGAAATACACAGTTGTTGCGCACTGCAAGGTAAACAGGCAATGTAATTTCGCATGCTTCTGAGCGTCATTGCTAGCGAGACGAACACCACACCACTCAACAGTCAATGAACACAGCTCAAACGCAGAATAGCGAGGCCATCTCATAGAGCCCAGTCAGAGTGAGTTTATCCTCTCAAGCAGCTCGGCGAATTTTTCGGAATCAGGGTATGCCCCTCGGCTCCATCCAAGACGCACAATAACAACATCCGCCGAAGGAATAACGACAACGCGCTGTGATCGGTTACCGGTCATGGCAAAGGTATCTGCTGGCAATTCAGGCCATCGCAGCTCATCGCCTCCGGAATTCAACCAGATTTGATAGCCATAACGGGGGTCATTAGTTGATTCATTAGCTTCGGTTGCGCGCTCTACCCAATCAGCAGACAACAAGCGATGACCGTTTAGTTCACCTTTGTTAAGCAGCAATTGTCCAAGGCGCGCCCAATCCCTGGCGCTGGCATAGGCGTAAGAACTGCCAACAAAAACGCCGCTTGGATCAGGTTCTAGTACAGTATGCGCCATGCCCAAGGGCTGCAGAATCTCTTCCTGGAAATAACGCACCGCCTCAGCATTTCCACCTACACGCTGAGTGAACAAGAGCGATAAAATATTAGCGGTACCGGATGAATAGTAGAAATGCTCACCAGGAGAATGCTCAAGCCTCTTATCCAAAGCAACACTCGCTGCACTGTAGGTATTGAACAGCATTTTGGTAACGTCAACGCCAGGCACATACAGCTCTCGAAACTCTAACCCGGACGACATCTGCAGCAATTGTTCAAGCCTAATAAAACGGCGGTCGTCATTCGACCACTGTGGAAACAGTGCAGCTTCTTTGGCGTTAAGCAAGCCTGCATATTCGAGCTGACCCAGCTTGATCGCCGTGAGCGACTTGGCCATAGACCAACCCAACAAGGGTGTTGTTGCATCAATTCCCGGCGCATAGGTTTCTGCAACAATGCGACCATGCTTAGCGACTAACAACGCGCGGGTATGCTGCTGCTCAGCCACGTCTTGATCATACAATTTAAGCAACGCAGATTGTGCGGCTGGATTAACAGTATCGACTGACTGCCCTAACGGCCATTGACCCTCCAGCGGCGCTTTGCGTTTCGGCATCAGCGAGTCCAGATTGCTCTCACCAATTTCAAGACTGCATCCCAAGCCTTCACGAAACTGTGCAGACTGACTTGCAAAACTTGGCCAGTGGCTAACCACTCGACGCTGTTCGTCGTCGTACTCCAAGGTCAACAACTCGAAAGCGGATGCGTAGGCCTTTAGATCATCTAATACCTGCTCTTCGCCTAGACCACTCACGTAACGCTGCGAGCAGGCAAGCTTGGCACCCATACCTGTTGCTGTTTCTGACCACGCCCAAACATTCAATGGCCAAATACCCAGAAAGTAGCGCACCAGGAAAAATGGAACGACGATCAAAATTAAAATCAGCAGACCTGCTCTTTTAGCGAATGTCATTTTGCGCCATGAATAGATTTATTATGAGTACTAGGTATTAGCTGTGCTGAAAGTAACGCTATTCAATGGTATGCACTGGCTTTTTCGCAAGATGTGGAAAATCTTTATGCAGCCAGCGATACAGCGTGTAACACATCATAAACAGCACTGGCATAACCGGAATCGAAGAGACCACCGTCATTGCTTTGACTGTTTCACCCCCGCCTGCCACCATCAAACCAACAGCCATTGCACCCAAGCCTAGCGCCCATGCTACCCGGCTGAACGGAGTGGGCTCTTTGTCACTGGGCAGGTTTCGGGTGCAAATGCTTGCAAGAATATAGGCCGCCGAATCGAAAGTGGTCGCGTAAAATATTATCGAGAGAACAGTAACTACCGTTAGTATCATGGTTGGTGAGGGCAGTTCAGCGATAACCAATGCAACCAGGGTAGCCATGCCTTGCTCCCTCATCACGGCCGATGCATCTAATTGCCCAGAACCTTCCAGATACAAAACGTACGCCCCGGCAATACTCATGAACAAGAAGGTGCCTAGAGTGCCAAAGCCAATAACCCCCACCACCATTTGCTTAATGGTTCTGCCGCGGGAAATTCGCGCGAAAAAAAGACCCATCATCGGTGCGTATGCCATCCACCACGCCCAGTAGAAAATAGTCCACGCTTCCGGAAAGCCCCGGCGCTCAATTGGATCGGTCCAGAAACTCATTCGGATCATACTGTCGAGCCAGAGACCAACCGTATTCGTAGTAATCGACAATATATAGATCGTGGGGCCCGCGATCAGAATGAACGCCATTACAAAAAACATGAGCCCAAGATTAAGATCCGCCAGTACTTTTATACCTTTCTTGAGACCAAGATAGGCACTGGTGCCAAATATCAGGGTCCACAGAAAAATAACCGCTAGCTGTGTGTTCAAAGTGTCAGGTACGCCGAGCAATTCAACGCATAATGCCGTTACCAGTGGCACACCAAAACCCAGCGACGTTGCCACCCCACCAACGACACCGATCACCACGAAAATATCTAACAGCCTGTGCGCTAAAGAGTTTTCTTTTGCGGGCAAAAGCTCAGTACAGCTATCACTTATTTTCAAACTTGGTGTTTTGCGAATAAAAAGCATGTAGGCGATGGGAACACCGGGTAAGCAATACATAGCCCAAGGCGTGAAGCCCCAGTGAAATATTGGGTACATGTGCGCCCATTCAAACGCTTCGCTACTGTGCGGCTCCACATTGAAAGGCGGAGTCTCCAAATAAAAGATGGGTTCTGCAAAGCCCCATGCAATCAAGCTGGCACCCATACTCGCGGTAAACATCATCGCCACCCAGCTGACAGTTGAGTATTCTGGCTTCTCGTCGGCCGCACCAAGCTTCACTTGGCCAAAGCGCCCAAACGCCAGCCAGCCCGCAAAGCACAGCGGCATGACCCCTGTCAGCAAATAAAACCAACCAAACTGGTCGGTGACCCACTTCATGGCGCTTTGGGAAAATGCGGCTGTCGACTCAGGCGCCACAATCAGCAAACCGCTAACTATTAATACCGAGACTATGGAGATGCCGAACACCGGGCGATCTAGCTCTGGGGTCATATTGTTATTGCCATTTGCAGAATCGAAGCGGCAGTATAACAAGCAAAGCATCACGCTCATATTTTGTACAAAAGAGTAAAATATCGTGTGCGGACCAAACTCAACGCTTATTTCGCTTGCAGCTACGTGATAGCCTGCCTTTTCCTTAAACGTTGTGCATGGGGCGCAGCACCTGATAAGAAGGAAAAAAGGGTATGAGTGATTTTCTTTGTGGCCTATGGCCAATTTTGTTTGGGGGTTTACTTGGCTGGCTATTCTGCGGCCTGTTGGCGTCTCGCCTTAAGTTTGCCGAAGTGCGCGAGCGCATTGTTGAAAAGCCGGTTGAGAAACTGGTGGAAACTACGGTTGAAAAACCAGTAGAAAGAATTGTTGAAAAAGAAGTTGAGAAAATTGTTGAGAAGGAAGTCACCGTAGAGGTAGACAATCCTTCGCATCTGGCGCGCATTCGCGAACTCGAAGCGCAACTTGCTGCAAGTGAGGCCAAATCAGACGGTGATGGCTCTGCACTTGGCGGCGCAGCTCTCGGCTTGGTTAGTGGTGCCGCTGCCGCTTCGATGGGAGCGTCGAGTAACGACGATGAACTGGACTCGTTACGCTCTCGAAACGCAGACCTTGAGGCACAACTTGCTGCTTTGAGCGCGGCCTCTGCAAGCACCGGCCCTGAAATCGATGTAGCCGCCGCTAAGGCCGCTGGATTTACGCTAAAACGTGGCCCTAATGATTTCACCGTTGTTGAAGGTATTGGACCAAAAATCAATGACCTCATTCACAACGATGGTATCGATACTTTCTTTGAGTTGGGTAATACCACGGTTGAGCGCCTGCAAGATATTCTTGATAGAGCCGGCAAAAACTATGCCCTGGCAAAACCAGGCACATGGCCAGAACAAGCGAGTATGGCTGCGCAAAACAAGTGGACCGAGCTTAAAAAATGGCAAGACGAACTGGACGGCGGCGTATAAGCGCTAGCCTGACTTGCTAAAAAGAATCTGGAGATTAGACAATGAGTAATGAAACATACGTAGTCCCGAATTGGGATGGCTTCAGCCATATCTGGAAGATAGTTGCCATCGTGTTGCTGATATTGGTGTTGCTGTTATGGCTACTGGGCTATGGCCCGGGCGGCAGAAATTGCGGCACTAATGTGGTTGCAGCAGACGCCGATGCTGAACAATGTGGAATAACAGATAACAAGGGTGCTGTTATCGCTGCAGGCGCTGGTGCTGCAGGCGTTGCAGCCGCTGACGATGACTTTTTGAACTATGAAGTGCCTGCTTATGGCTTTGTAGATAATTCCGAAGCGCAGCGTCTTTACTTCGGCCTTGGCAGTCATGCTTTGCCTGAAGATTCAGACGGTACTTTGCAATCGGTAATTGATGCTTTAAATGAGAACCCGGAAACCGTTGCGGTTGTGTCCGGCTTCCACGACCCAAGTGGCGATCTAGCCAGTAACCAACGGTTGGCAAAGAATCGGGCAGAATCAGTTCACGCTAAACTGCTTGCGATGGGTGTTGCCGCTGATCGTCTGGTGCTTGAAAAGCCATTCAGCACAACGGGCACTGGCACTGACCAGGAAGCACGAAGAGTTGAAGTTAGACTGGCTACGTTGGAATAAATAAACGGGGCCTGGTTTCTACCAGAAGCAATTGCGGGGTAATTCGGGGTAATTCGGGGGACAGTTTACTTATTTAGGAAATAAGTAAACTGTCCCCCGAATTACCCCGAATTACCTCGCAATTGCAATATAGGAGTCTAGCGGCTGATTTCTTGTTATCAGCTAAGTTTTCGGTTCTGAGGGAGATGCGGGTACCACCTTGGCCGGCGGCGTTTTAGCGGTTGTCTTCGCGGTGCTATTGTACGTTTGACCGCTCTTGCCGGTTTCTATGTACTCGATCTTGCCGCCACGTTTAAAGAAACTTTCAAGTGCTTTTGCTTGAACCTCTCTTTCGTTTTCCTTGGTTTTTGACATACGTATCTTCAGAACTGTGTTTACTGTGACAAGCGATTCTCCTCGCTTTCACCAGTTTTGGCTAGTTACTCTTGGCTAATTCGGACCAATAGCAGGTCAATAGCTTCCTGAGGATACGATTCCTGAAGAAAATTCCGGAATACCCCACATGCTGAACGTAGAATCGGCACGGCTAAAGAGTATTTTTCAGACCTTCGTACGCTCACTCTTGGGATCATAGAACGCTCCCAACGACGCATCCGCTTTGAAACGCTCACAAGCTACTTCAATCTCAAACTCAGCCGCTGCCAGTGCATCTCGCGTGAGTTCAGGCGCGTTCACATAGCCCATTCCTAAGGCACCACCTACCGTATGACCATACATGCCACTGGTGAGATAACCCACTACGTCACCATTCATAACAATCGGTTCGTTGTGATACAGAAGCGGTTCCGGGTTTTGTAACTTGAATTGCACCAACCTGCGATCAGGCAAGCCTGCCGCTTTTGCCGCTACAAATGCGTCGCGACCAATAAAGTCGCTAGCATCAGGCTTGGCCGTAAAGCTCAAACCAGCTTGCACAAGATTGTCTTCAGCGGCAACGTCATGCCCCCAGTGACGGAAGCCTTTTTCGAGCCGTAAGCTGTTCAGTGCGTGCAAGCCAACGTTTCGAATTCCGAAGGTTTCACCGACCTGATGAATCGCATTAAACAAGTTCACTGCGTATTCTTCGGGTACAAACAATTCCCAGCCAAGCTCACCAACGTAACTGATTCGCTGCATCCAGATATTGCCGCCGCCCATATTAACGAAGCGGCCGGTTCCGAATGGGAAGGCTTCGTTGCTTAGGTCTTCGTTAGTTAGCTGCTGAAGCGTTTCTCTGGCGTGAGGGCCTTGTACGGAAAAACATGCCGTACTGGTGGTGAAATCTTTCAACTCAGTGTCAGGCGCCAGGTGCTTCTTCAAACGCCACCAGTCCCGATACAAACTGCCTATTCCAGTCACAACTGCATACGTGTCTTCGCCGGTTTTGGAAATGGTCAGATCCGCTTCAATACCGCCGCGCTCATTAAGCCATTGGGTGTACGTTACTTTACCAACATCAACATCCATATCAGCGCAACTTAAACGCTGCACAGTCGCCATTGCCCCTGGCCCGCTGACTTCAAATTTCCCGAAGCTTGAAATATCGTAGATACCTACCGCTTCACGCATGGCGCGATGTTCTTCACCGTAGCGTTCGAACCAATTTTGCCGCTTGTAGCTGTATTCGTATTCGGCAGTTTGTCCTTCGCTGGCAAACCAGTTAGGCCGCTCATAACCACCCACTTCACCAAAACAGGCGTTCTGTTTTTTAAGCACTTCATGAATGGGTGAATGGATCAGGTCGCGTGCCGTGTGGTACTGATAGAAGGGCCAGTGCATTGAATATGTATGACCTAATGCCTCCGGTATGCGCTCTTCCACGTAATTCTGGCTGCGCTGCACGGAGTTATTGCGCTGCACATCGGTTTCAGTGATTTCACCGGAAGGGTGTCCATCAATCAGCCAGTCGGCCATGATTTTGCCAACACCACCACCGGCACCTATACCTTTACTGTTCATGCCACACGCGACCCAGAAGTTTTCAACTTCCGGTGTTGGGCCCAGCAAATGCAGGTTATCGTTGGTAAAACTCTCGGGGCCATTGAAATAAGTACGTATGCCGGTTTCCTCCAACGCGGGCAGCGTTTCCATCGCACCCAGCAGATAGGGTTCAATGTGATCCATGTCGCAGGGGAATTCATCAAAGCTGAAATCAGGTTTGATCTTGCTCATGGGGCAGCCAATGGCATTGGTTTCGAACCAACCGACCAGCATTTTTCCTGCGTCTTCCTTAAAGTACAGCCCCTTGGCGAAATCACGCAGTACCGGGCGCTTGGTTAACGCCGGCATTTCTTCGGTTACAACGTACTGATGCTCGCACGCATACAACGGCAACTGTACGCCAATTTTGGCAGCAATATCACGAGACCATAAACCACCACATAGAATGACTTTGCGCGCTTTGATCTCGCCTGTTTCTCCGGTCTTAGTGATTCGGTAGCTAGCACCTACTGCGTTGTCTTGATCAGTCAGAACATCATCAACAGTAACACCTTCAATGACTTGTGCGCCTCTTTGGCGCGCACCTTTCGCCAGCGCCATTGTTGTGTCGATCGGGTTAGTTTGCCCATCGTTTTCGATATACATAGTGCCGATAACACCGTCGGTGTTGATACCTGGATACAATTCTTCAAGACGCGCGTGATCAATCCATTCGCTTTCAACACCAAACACTTTACCCATGGAAGAAGTCCGGCGTAGTTCTTCCAAACGCTCTTCATCACGCGCCAAACTTAAGCTACCGATGCGTCGATAACCACTGGCCTGACCCGTTTCTTCCTCCAGGCTTGCGTACAGCTCATGGGTGTACTTGGCAAGATTAGTCAGCGTCGGCGTTGGCCATAACATGGTGCACAAACCAGCCGCGTGCCAGGTCGTGCCACAGGTTAGCTGCTGGCGCTCTAACACAACCACGTCTTTTGCGCCGCGTTTGGTCAGGTGATAGGCAATAGAGCAGTCGATAATACCGCCGCCAATAATCAGATACTCTGTTTCTGCAGGAATATTTGCCATTCGCTTAACTTCTCAGTTTTTCATTCTTTGGATCGTAAACTGCGTCCATCTCCACATGGGCCTTGCGCATGCCCAGAGTAGTTTGCACTTCTAACTCAATTCCTTGTTTTACCAAATCAGGTTTGATGTAGGCGAATGCGAGACTGTAGCCAACACGATGCCCGTAAGCGCCATGCGTGGTGAGCCCTACGTGTTCATCATTATGAAACACCGACTCGTTTCCAAACACTTCGCAAGCAATATCATCGTCGAATGCGAGATACGCTAGCTGAATTTCGCCACCATTAGTTTCGCGATCACGAAGTACTTCCACGCCAATAAAGTCGCGGCTTGTATCTATGAATCGGTCCATACCCGCTTCAACGCCAGTGATTTCTTCAGTGAACTCGCCGCCCCAGGCGCGGTACATTTTCTCCATGCGCATGCTGTTGAACGCATAGCCGCCGAAATCACGCAAACCGTGCTCGGCACCAACGCGGAACAAAGATTCGTAAATGCTGGGTAACTGCCATACCGGCATATGCAGTTCATAGCCCAATTCACCCGCGTAGCTAACGCGAATGGCACGAACATTCGCACTGTCGCATTGAATGATTTGCGTACTTAGCCAGGGAAAGGCTGCATGGGAAAGGTCTGAGGTACTGATGGCTTGCAAAATTTCACGTGACTTCGGCCCGGTCAGCAGCACACCACCCATATCATCGGTTTGATTCTCAATGTTGACATCAAATCCATCCGCATGAGATTGCATCCAATGCAGATCCCTGTGCTCCCCGGCAATTGGGCCGACCAATAAAAATTCTTCCTCATTGATGCGCGTAATGGATTGCTCGGTCATGATTCCGCCATTGGGACCATGAAACAGCGTTAAGCTAAGTCGCCCGTCTTTTACCGGCAGCTTGTTGCAAGACAATTTATTCAAAAATGCGCTGGCGTCTTTTCCGGTAACCATAAACGTGGCAGCGCCAGAGATATCAATGATTCCGGCATGGTCGCGCACTGCAGCGCACTCCTGGGCAATCACAGGGTGCGTATCACTGATACTCCAATGAGGCTCTTCGGCACGAACCGTATCTGTCGCAAACCAAAGTGGCTTTTCATACCCTTGCACTACACCATACTTAGCGCCTTTCTCAGCTAACATTGCGTAGATCGGGCTGGTGCGCTTTGCTCTGCCTACCGGTCGGGCTTCAGTCGCCCCCATCGCGGTATACATGACTTCATAGCTTTCGATCGCTTTGGTAATGCAGTAGTTTTTGTCTGCCCAGCCGCTGAACCTTCGGCTGTCGAGTGACGCCATATTGAGTTCAGTCTCGCCGTACATCATCCACTGCGCCATGTATTTACCCAAAGCACCTTGGGCAATACCAATGCTCGAGCCGCACAGATTCCAGAAATTGCGCAGTCCTGCTTGTGGTCCAGCAAGCACATTGTCATCAGGCGTATGTGTAATCGGTCCGTTCACTACGGTTCTAACACCCACTTCACTGAACGCTGGTGTTAGCTCCATAGAACGTTCCAACCATGGCATTAAGCGCTCAAGATCACCGGCAAACAACTCCATATCAAAAGCCCAATCCATGCCTTTTAAAGCCCACGGTTTGGAACCGTAAGTTTCATATGGGCCAACCAAAAATCCATTACCTTCTTGACGAATGTACGCGTTAGTGTAGGAATCACGACACACTGGTAATTCAAAGTCGAGCTTTTCAATTTCCGGATGCGGATCGGTTACCAGGTATTGATGCTCGAGATTAATGATCGGCACATCCACACCCACCATGGCACCCAATTCCGGAGCAAAACAACCCGCTGCGTTCACTACATGCTCTGCACGCACCGTGCCTTTCTCGGTAACCACTTCCCATTCACCACTGGGCAACTGGTTTATGTCAACCACCCTGTTAAAGCGGCTGATGGTCGCACCGTTGGCTTTTGCTAGCTGCGACATAGGCATCACGACCGATGTTGGATCAACATGCCCATCATTCGGTGTGCTGACAATAATGCGCGCACCGTCAAAATTCATTAATGGGTTTAGCTCACGGGCCTCAGCCTCACTAATGATATTGAATTCACACGGTACGTTGGCCGCACGACTGGCCAGGTTTTTAAACCATTCTTCTTCCAGCTTGGTGTAACCAATGCGCAAGCTGCCGCATTGATGGAAGGGCGAAGGCTCGCCCGTTTCCTCAGGCAATGTTTTGGTATACAGCTCTATCGATGCCTGTTGAATTTTGGCAACTGTGTGGTTACCAATGAAATTTGAAACCAGACCGGCTGCGTGCCAGGTCGAGCCACTTGTGAGCTCACCCTTCTCAATCAATAAAGTATCTGTCCAACCTTCTTTGCTCAAATGGTAAAGCAGGCTCACGCCAAGTGATCCACCGCCAATAACAACAACCTGGGCGTGTTCTTTCATAGTTTTCTCAATTATTTATTTGTACGTATAGTCGAAGGAGTTTTACTGGCGCCCAACATTTTCTCTGGGTAAGCGAATTGGAAACCGTTGTCGTATTTCCTGATCCACTTCATCGCTAACATGGGTCGGGAAGTAAGTGGACAAAATTTCCTTTTTACGAAGCACCGCATTTTTTAAGGGTTCCGGCTTGCCTGCTTCCTCCCAATCGCCAGGGCTCATTCGGTTTCCGAATTCCGGATAGATGTATTCAGACTGCATCACTCCCAGGGTTTGGTCGGAACCCAGGTAATGACCCTTGCCCGACAAGCACACGTCTTTTAACACATCAAAACTCAGAGTTTCAGAGTTTACCGTAATGCCCTTGGTCATGCGCATACACGCGCCCAGCACGTCGTTATCAAGCAACAAACTTTCGGGGCAACAGCCTAGCAAGCTAGCATACATGCCCGCTGATTCGTAGATAATATTTGCACCACCAAGTGAAGCCGCTGCGGCCGTATAGGCTCGTTCAGCACCGGCTTGAAAATCAGGCATTTTCGCGTCCACCATACCGCAGCCAGTGCCGGTGGGCAGATCAAAATGCTGGCCCATTTGCGCGCAGGCCGCTGATAGCAAACCTTGTTCGGGAGAACCGCCACTCATGGCACCTGTTCTAAGATCTGAAACAAAGGGCCAAGTACCAATCATGGCTGGTGCACCGGGCTCAATAGCATTTACATAAACCAAGCCACCCAAACACTCTGCCCAGGCTTGCGCCACCGTTCCGGCCAGACAGGCAGGTGCCGTTGCACCGGCCTGACCTGCAGAAAGCAGCAGAACCGGCATACCGCCTTCAACGGCAACACGCAAACACTCCAGCGACTCTTCAGCAAACTTCATTGGCGGTACAACAAAGCAGTTAGACTGACTCATAAAGGGCCTGGCCCGCCATGCGTCTTCACCACCAGCGAAAACATGCAGCATTTCGAGCGTTTGCTCAACATGGTGTGCTTCAGTCCACGAAGAACCGATGTGCTTTTGGGTACCCA
Source organism: Pseudomonadales bacterium (assembly GCA_045105115.1). GTDB lineage: Bacteria > Pseudomonadota > Gammaproteobacteria > Pseudomonadales > JAUIET01 > JAUIET01. The sequence goes on from JBGCDE010000114.1 coordinate 30,697, forward strand.
TCACACAGGCATACGCTGTGTTTAAATCCATTTCCATATTGTCTTCAACATCTCTCGCAACACACATCCGCTGAAACATATGAATGTGTTCGCAATTGCTGACAATTCGCGACAAGTCATACAAGTCTTGCAGCTGCGAGTCGCGGTAGGTATTGGTTTCCGTATCGGCAATCATCACCGCCGCACCAGCTGTGGAAAAATGTACTCGCTGACCACTGAGGTCCAGATCGTATTCTGGAATCTGACCGTGCAATGTCATATTGCGCCGGCACATGCCCAGCGCTTTATCGACGACTTCACGAGACATTCGTAAGCGTTGATCATCACCGTATACGGCACCAAAGGCCGTACATACTTCAATACAATGCGGCGTTGCTTGAGCGAACCCTACTTCTTCCAGAATCCTGTAAGACGTAGCGACAACTTCAGGAATATCGGCTTCCGCCAGCGGTTTGTACCAGCCGCCAGTTTCACCTGGTTGCACTGGTTTCAAGTCTTCAGCCAGCGGCGCATTGCGCAAGGCTACCCGTGATTTTCTGCCGCCGGCACGTCGAGACATAGCGTTGTCCTTATAACTTATTCTTTATGCGTAATCGGCGAAGTGTGCTCCCAGATCAAATCACAGGCAAGCAAGTTTTATTAGGCCTATGCATTAACACAGCTAATCTATAAAATAGGTATTTTTACACGCGTTTGAGTCTCTACAATGAGCCGTAACCTCCCGCCACTCAACAGCTTGCGCGCTTTCGAATGTGCCGCTAGACACATGAGCTTTACTTTAGCGTCACGTGAGATGAATGTGACACAGGCGGCCATCAGCCATCAGGTAAAAGCACTGGAGAATCATCTCGGTTTACCGCTGTTCAAGCGTCTCACCCGAAAGTTGGTATTAACAGAAGCAGGCCAAAACTTATTACCCGGTGTTCGCGATGCCTTTGAACAAATTAGCTCTTCAGTAGATTCTGTTCGTCAAACCACAGTTAATGAGCAACTGACCGTACGACTTGGCCCGTCGCTAGCGGCTCGTTGGCTGTCGCCGAAATTACGCTTGTTCTGGCAGCAACACCCGGAAATCGATTTATGTTTGTATCATGCTAATTCACCGGTCAACTTCGACCGGGAAGACATTGATCTGGCCATTACCTACGGGCGTGGTGATTGGCCACGTGTAGTGTCAGAGCATCTGCTGGCCTCAGACTATTTCCCGGTATGCAAACCCGCTCTTGTAAACAAGGCCAGTGGCCAGCTGAAAAAACCTCTGGCGCAGCAAACCCTTTTGCATGACGCCAGCCATAGAGATTGGCAGGAGTGGTTAACGCTGGCTGGCATTAATGACGTAAATCCTCGGCGCGGCATTATCATTGACGACACCAATGTGCTGATTGAGGCGGCTCTAAACGGGCAAGGAATTGCATTGTGCTCAACGATGTTCGTGAAAGACCACCTCAGCAGTGGTCAGTTGGTTAAACCCTTCCCACAAACTCTTGAAAGTGGCAATGCATACTATGTAGTGTGCCCAAGCGCTCATTTGCAGCGCCCTGTTGTGCGTGCATTCCGCGACTGGTTACTCACACAGAGAGAAACTTCGACCTAACAAGCGGCCAAGCAAGGATGGCCTCTAGATACTTGTTGCGAACCGGGAAAGTTTCCTGAATTCAACAGGTATCCAAATTCTTGTTGCAGATGCGACTTGTACTTTGCTTCTGAAACCATGATGGAACAAACGCAATTGCCAGCTCTCTCTTGGGCCGCTACCCTAGCGCCTGACAATTCCCGAGACTAGGCCCGAGATTAGGCCTGATACCAGGGTATTGCTTGACTCAAATAGTGGAGGCTGTAAACGGCGGCAAGATGAATAGATTCGCGATTGGCATTGATACAGGCGGAACCTACACCGACGCGGTGATCATCGACGCTCGCTCGCATGCAATTATCGCAGGCGCAAAGGCTCTCACCACCAAAGGCAAGCTTGCACAAGGCGTTGGAGAAGCTCTACGGTCAGTCATTCATAGCGCAGGTACAGACTTCTCTGTAGACGCCGTTTCTATGGTGTCACTATCAACCACACTGGCTACCAATGCCTTGGTAGAAGGGCATGGTTCGCCTGTGGGCTGCTTACTGATTGGCTTCAGCGACGACATGATCGCGCGAACTCGAATCGCAGAGGCGGCACCAGACACCATTATTGCAACGGCTTCTGGCGGTCATCACTATACTGGTAGCGAATTGTGCGCGCTCGATACAGCGGCAATCGAATCGACTGTTAAGGGAAGGTTCGCGGAGCTGGACGCCTTTTCGGTGGCTTCCATCTATTCCGTGCGTAACTCAAATCACGAACGCCAAGCCGCCGAGCTGATCACGCGACTCACGGGCAAACCGGTCAGCGCTTCCTGCGATCTGGCTGATGCCCTGGACGGACCAAGACGTGCGCTCACCGCAACTTTGAATGCCAGAATACTGTCTTTGATTGCAACGCTGGAACGCGCAGTACGCGACAGCATGCACGAGCTCGGAATTAGCGCGCCCATAATGATGGTGAAAGGTGATGGCTCTATCGCCCGTGCTGAAGCCGTTCTAAATCACCCGATAGAAACTATTTTGTCCGGGCCCGCCGCAAGCGTTATTGGCGCCAGGCATTTATCGGGCATCAGTGACTTCATCATTTCGGATATCGGCGGCACCACTACTGATGTGGCCGTTGTAAAAAATGGCTGGCCTAAACTGAACGAGGAAGGTTCAGACGTTGGCGGCTTTCGAACAATGGTTCGCGCCATTGACATGAAAACGATCGGCCTGGGTGGCGACAGCGCTGTGGAATTTGACCCTGGCGGTAACGTGCGACTGTTAAGCAATCGAGTGGTGCCGATCGCATTACTTGCACATCGCTACCCAGAAATTACAACGTCGTTGCAGTTAGCCTTGGGGCAATCGCAAGGCATGCTGGGCGCAAGTTGTTACTTGATGCATCCTGATGGCGTATCCAGTTCGCAGCATGCCGCACTGGACAAACAAAGTATTGAACTGCTTTCGCGCATAGATACAGCGCGCCCCAGTCTGTACCGTGATGTGGTTTATAACGCAGCTGATCGCTCGCGCGTACCGAAGTTGATCGACCAGGGTTATCTGAAAATGTCAGGCTTTACGCCGAGTGACGCGGCCCATATTCTTCAGAAGCAATCACAGTGGAGCGCTGATGCCTCGCTTCTGGCGGGCGAACTTCTGGGCCGCGGTTGTGGTCGCGTCAGCGGCAAAGACACGCTAGCCGACATTCGCAAACTGGCCGAAGACGTGCTCGACGCCGTGGCCTACAAAAGTACAAGAATTTTACTGGATTGCCTCGCTGGCAGTTCGTTTGCTAGCGACGACTCCCTAATCGATAGCACCGCCAGCGGACGACAAACACTGGGCGATCTTAAAGTGAGCCTAACGCCGAGTATCGATTTAATAGCCGTTGGTGGGCCAGCCGGCATTGTCTATCCAGAGGTTGGCCGTCGATTAGGCGTTCAAGCGCACATCCCGGAACACAGCTCAGTTGCAAATGCAGTCGGTGCGGCCGTTGGCATGACCAAAGCGCGCGTGCGAATTGAAGTGTCGCGCGGGCCGAAAGGAAGCTATCTTGTTCACGCCGACGGTGACCCGATTCGCTGCGAGACTGGCGACGAAGCACTGAGCCTTGCGGAAAAGTTTGCACGACAAAGTGTGCAAGAGCAATCGGCGGCGTTATGGGAAACAACATCAATCGAAATGACAGATGTCGACTTATCGATTGACCGCATCGACATTCCCAATTTGGACTCCAGCAATAGTTTGATAGCCGCGACTATTAGTGCTGAAGTGCTTAGCGAAATTCGATGACGCGCGCCCCTCACCCACAACGCATGCAAGCTACTTGGCGTTGTACAGGCTAACCTTTGGCAGCTCATCAAAATTGCCCACCCTCTTCTCACCATTCGCCGTGATGGCTTCCATCATCACATCACTCTTCAACATGCTGGCATTCCAGATACCAATGTAATCCAGAGAGTCTGCCGTATTGTGATCACGTGAGTAGGTAATCATGTGTTTGCAACCATGCACTGCCAGGGGCGCTTTTGTCGCAATTTCAGCCGCTATGCCCATCACTGCGTCGAGCATAGTTTGCTGGTCACTGTAGATGTTGTTGAGCAAACCAAAGTCTTTGGCTTCCGCCGCTGGCATACGCCGCCCGGTGTAGGACAGTTCGCGAACAATTCCTTCTGGAATCAAATTCAACAGCCGCGGGTAGGTGCCAACGTCTGCTGTCATTCCAATATTGGTTTCCTGAATCACGAAGAAGGCGTCGTCAGTGGAGTAGCGCATATCACACGCCGTAGTCAGGTCCACACCGCCACCAATACAACCGCCTTGAATGGCTGCCAGTACTGGAATACGACATTCTTCAAGCGCCGTAAAGCTCTGCTGCATGCGTTTAATCTTGCGATAGAACGATGCGCCTCCGCTGTCCAGCACCTCGTCTTCGGATGAATCACCGCCGCCCCCGAGAAAAGCGCTAATGTCCAGCCCGGCAGTAAAATGCGGTCCGGTTGACGAAATCACAATCACACGGGCCTTGGAGTTCAGATCAATATCCATGACAGCTTCTGGCAATTCGTCCCAAAACAGCGGTGGCATGCTGTTACGTTTTTCGGGTCGTGAGAGCGTGATGTGCGCGATGTTATTGCTTATATCAAGGTCAAAACAGCTGTAACTCATAGTGGGTGCCTTTAAAAGTGGGTACCTGTAACAGATAGGGATAAAGTGCCGGCAATTATAACCGCCTTTTGCTTCTGGATCGGCCACCACGACGGCTGGTTTTGTGTTGTAGGCCCTTAGGGCTCATCAGCAGAACGCCGGGGTCTGATGAGGATGACGGCGGGCTGGCAAAAAAGAACTGCCCAGCATGCGACTTCTGCACATCGTGCAATTGACTCTGTTCACCCAAAAGAACAAGCAGCCCATTGTCGGCGAGAATGGCTTGCCACTGTGGCAAGCTTTCCGCAGAGTCATCGCTTAGCTCCAGCAGCAACAAATTCATTCGGTGATGTGAAATATCATCGAGGAACTCGGCTGTATTCTGAATATGACCGGCAACCCTGATGTCTGTCTGAGTTTGCTGTGTGAGTAGCTCTTGTGCGTCATTGGCTTGTGGCGGCAAATGAATGACCAAGCGACTATTCATGGTCATGCCGTCTCGCAACCATGGAACATACGAAAGAGCACTGATTCCACTGCACAGCAGAACACCGAAGTCTGCGAGACTTGCGGTAACCCGCAGTAACTGCCCCGTTTCTTCAGAGAAAGCGAACGCGGGGTTGAGTGACGCAATCGACTGCAACCACTGCTCAAAGTCACGCGGATTATCAGTTGGCATTTTAATCGCTCCTTATTGCTCGGCTAGCCTGGCTTTGATAAATGCCTTCATGTGAAACGCGGCATGATCCGGTTCATATTGAAAACTGCTTCCAAGCGGACAAGCCTTACGAGCCAGGCAACCCCCAGTATGGCAAGCTGCGTCTGGCGTCACTTTCAAATAGTCGACACACGCTTGCACGTCATAGCCTTGTTCAGAGAATGCATTGACCGGGCACGCTCTTAAACAAGGCGATAATTCACAGCTTACGCAGTGTGAACTCAACTCACTTGACACTGGTCTTGCCTCACGCTGCTGAAGCTCGGCAAACGGCACAGGCGACAATAGAGCAAAACGATACGCATGCCATAGTCCGAATTCAGGATGCAGCGACATTCCTAAACGAGACCGCAACACAGCATCAGCTTCCGCACGCTGCGCCCACGTTAAAAATGGCTGGTAGGGCGGGCCCGTAAAAGGATAGACGGCCTGCATATTGAAATGAGAACTTATTGACTCAGCCACTCTTTGACTCCAACGATCAAGTGCGTGATCTTCACCGTCCATATGCTCAGCAGAATTGCAAAACTCAGGCCATAAGGTGGAACCACCATGGCCCACTAGCAACAAAGCCTGCGCGCTTTGCGCGTTGTTCATGATGGGAAGTTCAAGTGCTTCGCTGGCATTGAATCCGCCTCTTACAATCAAGCCGAATTTGATCAAGGCCTGCTCAAGTTCTTTGATATCCAAATGACTCACTCGCAATGAAAAGGCGTTTTAGCGTGCAAAAGTAGCCACACTGAATGGCTAAGGTTAAACTGCTTATTCCGAATTTGCGTTGCTTTTAGTATTGAGGGTCTCACAAAAGGCCGAATAAAAGTTTTCAGTCAGCGACACGCAGCTTCCGAAAATACCAAAAATAAGGAGATAGGCAATGAATGATGTGCAATACGCAGGCTTCTGGATTCGAGCGGCCGCTACCATTATCGACACCATATTGTTGTTGATAGTGTTAATGCCCATAGCGTTTTTGTTTGTAGATACTGACGCCATGATGGCGGGTGGTGGTGGCACTATGGCGATCATATTGAACTACGTAGCGCCCGCGCTGGTGGTGATTCTGTTTTGGGTTTATAAATCGGCCACCCCTGGCAAGATGGTGCTTAAGTTGCGTATTGTGGATGCAGACAGTGGTGAACAGCCGTCTACTGCTCAATTTGTTGGTCGCTACTTCAGCTATTACTTATCCACTATTCCATTGATGCTTGGCTTCATCTGGGTCGCTTTTGATCAACGCAAACAAGGATGGCATGACAAGCTTGCTGGCACAGTAGTCATTAAAGAATCTTAGCACCGCACCATATCGCACAGCAAAACAGGTGGATCACGCGCCCTCTTTCCGAGAAGTAATACTCTCGGCGGCCGGCGCGTATTCCGCATAGCTTGGTAAATCCGCAGCTAGCGGCTCAAGCGACGACGAGTGTGCAATGAAAATGTGCTTTTCAGTGTTATCCGGATGACCAGGCGAATCTTCTGATTCAAGTGTTGCGGCCATGTACCACATCACACCAGGATTGTGCTGATGCTCAGCAAACAAGTGACAGCCACACTTCCCGCAAAAGTGCCAATCAGCCAATGGGCTTTGATAGGTCAAAAGACTGGTCTGCGTATCAGTGATATCGATTTGGTCTCTAAGAACATACGCATACGTTGCGAACAAGGCACCGTGCAAACGCCGGCAACGGGCACAATGGCAGTGATACAGTTCTTGTGCAGGCGCATTGACCCGATAGCTTACCGCCGCACATTCGCAGCGGCCTGACGCTTGAAAAACATTTCCAGTCATAAACCCAGTACTCGATCAATTGCGCACGCAAAACCGTTATGCAGTGTAATTGATAGTGCGGTCTTATGCGTTCCAAATGCGACCAGCACGTGACCTTGGTCTATTCAGCGCCCTCCTCTGGAATCTGGAACAGAGCGCCCAGGTTGATCGAACCATGCGCGCTCGGGTTTTGAATATCTTGTTCAGCTTCCGGTAAGCCCGGATTGAGGTTTGATGCGTGTCACAACAGTATCAAGATGCAGAACTTCGTAATGCCCTAAGTTAACGGTACACTGTGCGCACTTTTCGTAGAAGGCTGTGTGACGTGTGATTATCAATACCTGGGCGCAACACCCCACTCTCAGACAATCACAAGACTCTATTTATGATTCCTATTTGAGAATGCGGCGAGAGTGTAAGGTATTAGCAGAGACTAAACTTCAACCGCGGATGCCACCAACTCCATTCACAGAAACGTCGAGGCAGGTCTTCTAACATGCGCACATTTCTCTTATCGTTGCTTGCCGTGGTGGCCGTACTGCTACTCACACTTTTTGTGATACACAGTGATCTGGTAGGTCCGCAATTTGTTGTCAGGGAGGAGGCTAAGCTAAAAGCAAGCAGCGAAACCACCTGGCGAAAATTGAGCAACTTTAAGCAGTATTCCGATTGGAATCCCTATCTCACACAAATAGATGGCAAGTTTTCGGTGGGCGAGCAATTGCAAGTGAGTTTGAATGACGGAAATTTTGATGGAACAGTTGTGGTCACTCCGCACCTTTCAGAAATTGTGATTGGCGAATACTTCTGCTGGGCAGGAACGCTAGTAGTTCCAGGTCTTTTTGACACGCGTCATTGCTTTGTTATTCACGATGAAGGAAACAATAGTCGCATTGAGCAGTTTGAAGAATTCAAAGGGCTTATTCCAATGTTGTTTTCGGTAGAGGAAAACATGGCACCACATGTGCGCGTATCATTTAAACGCATGCATGAAGCACTGGCGCAGACCCTCCAAGAAGAAAACGTACTCCCATTTACTAAATTATAAGAGACACAATCGATGAGCAGTCAGTTGGGTTCCGCAACCATAGTTATTGTTTCAATACTCATGTACCAAACCTTTATTAAGGCAGTACCCGAGCACATCAACCCGATCAACGCCTTGCTTACTTTTTACATAACAGCGCTTGTTTGCACACTCATCGCAGCCAAGCTATTGCCCGCAACACAAGGTGCTGTATCGATCTCCGAGTTTTCCTGGGCGGCCGCTGCAGTAGGTGTTGCCATTGTTGGCATTGAGCTTGGCTATTTACTGATGTATCGCAGCGGCTGGCATCTGGCAACAGCGCCGTTGATCACAATGGGTGCAGCGTCAATTTTGTTACTGCCTATCAGCCTATTGGTGTTTCAACAACCCTGGTCAACGAGATATCTTTTTGGCATTGGATTTTGCCTACTGGGTTTGTACTTGTTAGCGCCACAGGACTAGCTCACCAAATTGTGTTTTATGCACGCAATGTGCTCTGGTCCAATTCCGCAGCAACCGCCTAGCACTGAGGCGCCAAGCTGGCGCCAGCTGTTCGCAAACTCTGCATAGTGCTCTGGCGTGAGCTCGTCGCGCATATCGGCAACATCGCTGTTTGCTTCAGCATTCTTCCCGCGTGGTGTAAACGCATTGCCATATCCGCCGGTAAGCAGCTGCGTACCCGTTGATGAGAGTAGCTCGTGTAATTCGCTTAACGCCAGCGTAATCATTTCGGGCTGGCTGCAATTGAACAAGATTCCTTGCACTGGTCTGCCATCACTGCTGCACACTTCCTTGAACATTTCCGCTATTGATTCTTCCGACCTCAGACGTGCACGTCCATCGGTAAGCTCATCACTGAGAGTAAATGACACCCAAAAATCAGCGCCTTGATCACGAAGCGATTGCCTAATAGCGCTGAACTCAGCTAAACAGCTGATCGTTTCTGCCAGCCAAAGATCAATATGCGGCGCCAGGCTGGCAACAATACGAGCATAGGCAGACTCGGCTTTGTCGGCTTCAAAATATTCCGGGCGATAAGAACCAAACAGTGGTGGCAGGCTACCTGCAACGCTGGTGGTTGCCACCGCAGCCTCTGCCTCTTGTCTGGCAAGCTGCCCAGCAAGCCCGGTCAAGTTCTCTACCTGCTGATCAAAACGCTCTTCGCCCAAATGAAACGGCACGACCGCGTAGTTATTTGTTGTGATGATATTCGCGCCCGCTTCAATGAACTGTCGATGCGCTAGACCAACTGCCTCTGGCGCTTCCATAAGCGCCAATGCAGACCATTCAGGTTGACGGAACGGTGCGCCCATCGCCTTCAACTGGCGCCCCATACCACCGTCGAGAATTTGTACTCTCTGCGCTGCTGTCATTACCGTAAATCTCCCCAAATAATCCTTTTGAAAGTGTACACTGTCAGCCGCATGTAGAGGAATGGAAGAACGCTGCCGTGACTAATCAAATTCATAATTATTCTCGCATTGGCACCCTCTTTTGTGCCACTTTTACTTTGCTACTTACGGCGTGCGCCAGCTCTACAGTAGAAAACCCAGCGTCTACAAAACTATTCTCAATAGCGGTAATACCTGACACACAAAATTACGCCGATTACTCGCATCAAAAAAGTGAAGGTTTTGCCATTGATGCAGGTGATCTATTTCTCGAGCAGATGCAGTTCATCGCAGATAATGCCGTCACAAACGGCGGTGACATCGCCTTTGTTGCATCAGTTGGAGATGTTTGGCAGCACCAGAGTAAAACAATGGACGACGCACATGCTGCTCGCGGTTTCAAACCCCGTACCGATTTGCCGGCCGGTTTCAATGACTATCTTGGCCCTAAAGAAGCGACGCTGAGCTTTGAATTACCCAAGGCGCGCGAGGCCTATCAATTGATTAGCGATGCCGGTCTGCCTTTCGGCGTAGCACCCGGTAATCACGACTATGATGCGATGTGGAGTGTTGCAGGCTACAAACCTGACTACTCAAGCATGTCAGAAGCCGAGCGCGGCTTCGTGCAAGCCATTGGCACGCTTCATGTTGGCGGACTTGATAATTTTCGCTCGGTGTTTGGTGCAGACACAGCGTTTTTTGATGAAAAGCCGTGGTATGTTGCCAGCTATAAAGGCGGCACTAGCAGCGCACAGCTGTTTAACGCTGGAGATTACCAGTTTCTTCACATAGCCCTGGAAATGCAGCCAGGTGACGATGTTATCGCGTGGGTGGAGACGGTTATTGAAAAATACAAAGGCAGACCAACGATAATTTCTACGCATGATTATCTCAACACTCAAGGTGAGCGCGTTGCCAATCCGCTCGTAGACCTGGCAGCCGCTGACCCGGAAGGCAACAATGGTCCGCAACAGATGTGGGAAAAGCTATTCAGTCAGCACGAGCAGATATTTCTGGTGTTATGCGGGCATCAACACGGTCAAAATTATCGAGTTGATAGCAATAAGTTTGGTCAAGCTGTTCACCAGGTGCTTGCTGATTATCAAGACCGCGGTCAGGTAGGCATTGATGCCGGTCAGCCACTAGACCCAATGATGCGAAGACCCGTTGGCATTGGCGACGGCTGGTTTCGTTTGATGCAGTTTGACTTGAATAGCGAGACGCCGCATATTGTTGTTAAGACCTATTCCAGTCACTACAAAAAGTACTCTGCACAGGAAGAAAATTACGCCACCTGGTATCGCGGCCATGAACAGCCTGCAATGAGTGACGAAGAATTCTATCAGGCAGATGACTTTCGAATTGAGCTGCCTGACTTCCACAGCCGCTTTTCCACCAACAACTAACAGAGCTTATAAGGAGCTATTATGAACAGCCCGATACTCGCCCCCGCCGCAGTACTGATTCTTTGGTCGCTGACGGTAATGATGTGGATGATTGTTACGCGCTTTCCTGCATTCAAAAAAGCAGATATTGATCTTGCCAATGGGCCAGCGGGCGCACGGTATCAAGACGTTGAAAGCGCACTGCCCGAAAAAGTGAACTGGAAGTCGCACAACTATACGCATTTGATGGAACAACCAACCTTATTTTACGCGGTGGTTGCCGTACTGGCACTGGCCGGTGCAGGCAGTGGCTTAAACCTGCAGCTTGCCTGGGCTTATGTTGGGCTACGAATAGTGCACAGCCTCTGGCAAATACTGGTTAATACCGTACCTGTAAGAGTCGTATTGTTCGCGATATCAAGTACCTGCTTGATTGTGATGGCTGTCAACGCAGTGCGTGTGACAGTGCTGGGCTAGTCAGGACTGCATCTAATCAAGGTTCCAGCGGATAGCCAGCGTCTTCCCAGTCACTAAATCCCTGGCCGTCGCTGATTACATGCACTTGCTGATAGCCAAGCGAGTGCAAAGTCTTCGCGGCCTTGCCTGCGCGCCCACCTACTGCGCAATACAGCACAACAGGCTTTTGCTTATCTATTGTGGCTTGATGATCCTGAATTTCATCATGCGGAATTCGCACCGAGCCTTCGATCATGCCAAATTTGGTTTCGATAAATGAGCGAGTATCAATAAACTGCGCGCCATTTTCGTGCAAAGATTTGGCAGCCTCTACATTAATGTATTGAATAGGTTCTGCGGCTACCCCAGCAGCGCTCAGCGCAAGCAGCATAGCCAATAGTTGTGTTTTCATATTTGTCATTTTCGCCTCCTGGAACTACGTCTCTGTGCGCCCCCAACGGCGCCGCCTGCAATACTTGTGTCACCGGCCAACTGCGCTTTGGCTCCGGCTGTAATGTCACCTAAGGCAGAAATTATATGTTCTGCATTCGGCATTTCGCCGCGCTCATGTTCGTCCAGCGCTTTTCGCATTTCAGCAATATGCCCTGGCGTCGTACCGCAGCAACCACCAACAATTTTGGCGCCCGCGTCTACCGCCATCGTAGCGAATTTTGCCATTAGCTCGGGCGTGCCGTTGTAAACAATTTCGCCGTCTACCCACTCCGGAATTCCACAGTTTGCTTTTGCAACAATCTGTGGCGCCACACCAGCTTGCTCACACGCTGTTTTCATATTCAAAACAGCGGCCACTACTTCAGACGCGCCCAAACCGCAATTAGTTCCAAACGCGACGGGTTGCGTGTGCAATTGCGGCTGCAATAGCACAAGATCTTCACCGGTTAAACCCATCATGGTTCGGCCATTGGTATCAATACTCAGCGTGATCACAATAGGCAAACCCGCAACCGCAGCACCTTTGACCGCGGCTTGAGTTTCTTCAGCAGAGGAGATGGTTTCTATCCACAGCACGTCTACGCCGCCTTCTTTCAGAGCCATCGCCTGCTCTGCAAACGCCGCTTCTGCTAGCGCGGGGTCAAGCTCACCGGCAGGCTGTAAAATCTCACCAGTCGGCCCCATGGAGCCCGCAACAACTACGTCTCTACCACTGTTACGCGCGCAATCCACCAGCAGCTTTGCGCCGGCCACGTTAAGCTCATGCACGCGCTCTTGCGCATTGTGTAGCTTTAATCGGTAACTGGTTCCACCGAAGGTATTGGTCAGAACAATATCAGAGCCGGCATCAATGAAGCTTTGATAATGCGCTTTGATTTTTTCAGGATAATCACTATTCCAAAGCTCTGGAGAGTCGCCACTCAGCAATCCCATCGCGAACAGGTTTGTGCCCGTTGCGCCATCGGCTAAAAGCCAGGGTTTTTCGGACAATTTTCGGGTAAAAAGATTGGTCATGGCTGGTGTACTCGTTCGTGGAACGCGATGCTATCACTGCGTCCATTAATTAAACAGTTTGTCTGTCAGAAAGTATAGCCAATTTCTCTTACGCATTACTTGCACGTGTGCGCCGCGAATAGCACTATAACAACTCTTCACACTAGCGCGATCCACTATGAGAATTTTTGCATTCGTTGCCATTTTTGCCTTGTTACCAAGCACACAAGTTCATGCACAAGTAGCCTCTGCAATGGATGGCATTCCTCCCAGCCCGGATTCGCAAGTTACTCTTGCTAACTATCGCAACCAACCCTTCAATCATTGGAGCTTTAGAAATACCGGCGCGTTTTTCAATACTCTGAGCATAGGGCGCGCAGGCAAAATACAGCGCTACAAAGTGCATGAAAAAGCATCCGTCGCGTCTCTTCAGTGGAGGGAGCAACAGGACCAGAGCCTGGAGAGATTGCTCGCTGAAAACGACACCGACGGTTTCCTGGTGCTCAAGAACAACAAGATACTGTTTGAGCGATACTTTGGCGACATGAAAGCAAGCGACAAACACATTTGGTTCTCTATGACCAAGTCACTGGTGAGCAGCGCGGCCGGTATTCTAGTTGAGCAAGGCCTGCTTGATTTAGATAAATCACCCGCCGATTATATTCCAGAGCTAAAAAACAGCGGCTTTGCCCGAGTCACGGTACAACAAGTTCTGGACCACAGCAGCGCCTTGGACTTTAAGGAAAACTACACCGACCTAACATCCGAATTCGCACGCTTTTACGCACCCGCTTTGAATATGGGGTATATGCCAGGTGCGCGAGACTTAGCCCCAGGCAAAGGCGTGATCTACGGTGTGCATGATTTCGTGAGCGACTACGTCAAATCTGACACCTCGCTTAAGCCGGGCGACGCGTTTGACTACAACTCGGCCAATGCTGATGTACTGGGCTGGCTAGTAGCCCGTCTTTCAGGCCTGCCCTTGCACAAATACCTGGAACAGAATATTTGGTCCAAATTACACACTGAGCATGATGCCTTCATAGCGGCTGATCGCGCGTATATGGCAGTAGCCACTGGCGGCATGAACAGCACCCTGCGCGACGCTGCACGATTCGGACAAATGATTCTGCAGCGCGGAAAATACAAAGGCACACAGATAATACCTGCCGATTGGGTAGATGCCAGCTTGAACCTTAGCGAAGCCAATAAAAGCAATATGCGCGATAACCCAAAATACGCAAACATGCCATGGCAGGCTTACCACAACATGTGGTGGATTCTGGACGCAGACAAAGGCGAGTACGCAGCTGTTGGCATACACGGTCAGGTTATTTACATAAACCGCAAGGCAAATACGGTCATTGCCTGGTTTTCCAGCCAGCAGAAAGCCAGCGCTGCAAACAATCCGCAGTTCAATGCGAAGCTTGAGGTAAGTCGCGAAATTGCTGAAGCTTTGTAAAGCGCTGCTGTTTGTGCAGTGCCGCGGCAAGTGAAGTGCCGCGGCTTTCGAGAAACCTAGCGCGTGAGACGATATATCAGCAAAGCCGCACGCTTAGTCGCGATAGGAAGAGAACGCAGATCCAAACGTTCATTGGGTGAGTGTTCACCCTCTCCGTAACCACCAAGCCCGGCCAGCGCATCACTGTGTGGCGCCACAAACGAAATATCGGCCGCACCACGTCTTGAAGGATCAAGAGTAGGCATTGCTTTGCCGCCCAGGGCCTCGTTCACATCAGACAGAAGCTCTTTTAAGGCCTTGTTACCGGCCGTGGGTGACATGGCCGGGTAGCCATCGTAAAAATCAATACTGGCATTGGTGTGCGGCAGAGATTCTTTCACAATGCTTCGCATGGCCTCGCGCGCGCGATCAAGCTGGTCATTTGAGATGGTGCGCATTCCACCTCTAACCACGGCGCCATTTGGAATCACATTGGTTTTCCCATACACCTCGCCCCGAGGCGCTTCGCAATCGGCTTGCACTTCCGTGCCACCCATTATTGTTCCGGCATTAAATGTTAAGTATTGCTCGCCTCTTACTTCTTCGTAAAACTGATTCAAGATGCGCGCGGCTTCAAAGATTGCACCGGCACCCGCTTGTTCGCTGAAAATACCCGATGAATGTGCCTGCCTGCCCGTAACTTGCAAACACCAGCCACTGGAACTGCGCCTTGAAACCGTCGCCCATTCGCCTTGCTCATCAACAATGCCGGATTCAAACCCAAGCGATACATCCGCCCATTTGCCTGCCTCAATCAGCGGTTTTCTAGACTCAGACAAAGGGTCGCCAGTAGATTCTTCATCACCGGTGTAGCTCACTGTAAACTGCGCATCGTCCAGAGCACCTACGGTCGATAATGCCTTTAAGGCATAAATCAAAATGGCGTTGCCATCCTTCATATCCGATATACCTGGGCCACTGGCCCAATCCCCCTGGCGTTCAAAACGATTGAACGGGTCATCGGGTTCGAACACAGTATCTAAATGACCGATCAACAGCAGGCGTTTCTTTTGTGAGGCATTGCTTACACCACGGGTTGCAAACAGGTGATTGCCGCGTTGCATTGATTCGGGCAGCAGATAACGGTTGGCATCAAACCCCAGCGACTGCAATTCCTTTTCAAGCACGTCACCCACTTTATTAACCCCTGCAGGGTTATTGGTGCCGCTATTGATATTGACCTGGGTTTCTATCAGCGTCTCAAGGTTAGCAATGTTGGCATCAATCCAACTAACCATCTTCTGCTCATCAAGGCTTAAATGAGCCTTGCCTTTTCCATCAGCACTGGCCGCACCAGAGCTAATAAAAATAATACACAAGAGCATTACGCTTAATACGCCGTGACGGTATGTTCTTGTCATTTGCTTACGCGTCATAACGCCACTCTACTCCGGGTTGATGGTGTTGAGTCGGTCATAGGCTTCACTGTACTCAGTCATTAAGCTCATCATAATGTCACGACAGGACTCGATTTCATTGATCTGCCCTACAATCTGCCCAACGGGATTGAAGGCTACTTGTTGGCAGTCACCCACGCCGGCATAACGGTGCGTACGACGTTGTGCGTCGAAGCTAAGATAGCCTTGCAGCGGCATGGGCAAAGGGTCTGGTGTATCGTCGCGCTCCCACGCCTCTGTCCATTCGTTTTTAAGCATGCGCGCTGTTTTTCCAGTAAAAGAACGAGATCGCACGGTATCTTCAGAGCTTGCACTCATGTACGACTCACGTTGCGCAGGTTCCGCGTGCGCTTCTGTTGAATTGAGCCAGCGCGACCCTAACCAAACACCTTGTACACCCATGCTCATGGCCGCCATAATTTGTCGGCCGTTGCCAATACCCCCGGCCGCCAGCACAGGTAACGGTGCAACTTCATCAACCATTTGCGGCCAAAGAATCATTGAGGTGACTTCTCCGGCGTGACCGCCGCCCTCTGATCCCTGGCAAACAATGAAGTCCAGACCGGCGTTCTTGTGATTGATGCCATGCTTTAATCTTCCAGCCAGCGCACCAATCAAACGACCTGATGCATGCACCTGTTCTACTATGGCTGCGGGTGGTGTACCCAAGGCATTAACGATCATTCGGCACTTGGGCCGCGTTAAGGCCTCATCTACTAACACCTGAGCTTGCGCCTCCGAAAAACTCAAAGTAACTTCGTCGTTATCCTCGGGCCACTCAGGAACGCCATGCTCCGCCAGGAGCTTGTTGGCGAACTCGCGATGCTGCTCGGGAATTGCTGCCTGGAGCATTTCAACCAGCTTGTCTGGGTCAGTCTCACCCTGGCCTTCGTATTTCTGCGGAATAGCGGTGTCCACACCATAAATGTGATCACCTATGTGTTCGTCAATCCAATCCAGCTCTTCCTTAAGTTGCGCATGCGAAAAACCAACTGCCCCCAGCACACCAATACCACCGGCTTTGCTCACTTCTACCACCACGTCCCGGCAGTGAGTGAATGCAAAAATAGGTACTTCAACACCGAGTTGTTTGCAGAATTCAGTTTGCATGGCTTACTCCAAGTTTCGCGTAGAAAACATCATTTTAACGGTTTCGAGCATCAGGCTAGCGGTTAAAATATTTCAATCGCGACAGGCTAGGCCGTCAATACCTTGCTTAGCACAGCGAGAGTACGTTCTACTTCACTCGCCGTGTTGTAATGGGCAAGCCCAATGCGAACTCCACCTTCGGCTTCAATGCCTAATGATTTGGCCATCTCGAATGCGTAGTTGTGTCCCTGCCAAACGAATACCTGCTCATCCGCCAAAGATCGTGCAATGTGATCTGGAGACAAGGAATTGTGACGGAATGACACCGTTGGCACTCGCTCAACACCTCGTGCTGCTGCATCTGGCGTTGGTCCATACACCTCGACACCTGGCAGTTCAAGCAAGCCTTCCAGTAACGGCGTTATTAGCTCAGCCTCATAGTGTTGACTGGCGTCAAAGGCCTTCACAATTTGTGCACGACGACTTCCCTGTTCGCCAAGCTTATTACCCAACCAGGCAAAGTAGTCCACTGCGGCGCTTAGGCCCGCTTGCTGCTCGATAGACGACGTGCCTGTTTCAAACCGCCAGGGCAGGTCTTCTGGCGAGCAGCGGCACTTATAGGCGGGCAAGGACTCCAGCAAAGCGCGCCGCCCCCACAATACGCCCAAATGGGGCCCGAAGAATTTGTAGGAAGAACTCACCAGAAAATCACAACCAAGATCACTGACATCAACCTGCCCGTGCGGAGCGTATTGCACAGCGTCAACGTAGGTGAGAACATCGGCTTCGCGAGCCAAAGCCACAATGTGCTTAACGTTATTAACCGCGCCCATAAAGTTGCTGGCATAACCTAACGCTAACAAGCGAGTTTTGTCTGTTATTAACGCCGCCACTGATTCCGGCTCTATGCGCCAGGTGTCTCGATTAACCTCGGCCCATCGCACGACTAAGCCTTTGTCCTGTGCGATGTGCAGCCACGGCGCTACATTTCCTTCGTGGTCAAAATTGGTCAGAATAATCTCATCACCGGGTTTAAAATCATGAGAGATACTGCGCGATAAGTGAAACGTTAAAGCACTCATGCTGCCGCCAACAATTATTTCATCGGCGTCCGTCGCACCATAGAAGTCAGCCATTGCACTGTGGGCATTAGCCACCACCCCATCCGCGGCACGAGACGTTGCAAAGTGCCCACCAAGATTGGCGTTGCTATACAGCAAACAATCAGCAACCGCACTGGCAACACTGGCAGGCACCTGGGTGCCAGCCGGGTTATCGAAGTAAATTCTGTTTTCAACCGATAAAGAAGGAAATTGCGCCCGAACATCATCAATCGGAAAGCTGCTTGGCATTGTGTCACCTCTGGCAAATAACTAACGCGGCGTTTGCAATACAGCGTTGCGAAACGGCGATTAAATTCTCTATGATAGGAAGCAGCTACCCTATCAAGGTTTTGAGGAACTTACGATGTCTGATGCGATACTCACTGAAACAATTCACTACGCCGCAGGCGATACGCAATTAAGAGGCTATGTGGCCAGACCCGATGATGGTGCGCAATATCCTGGCGTGTTGGTGGTTCATGAATGGTGGGGACTGAACGACTACCCCAGAAGGCGTGCCGAAATGCTGGCAGCACAGGGCTATACCGCAATGGCTATAGATATGTACGGCACCGGCACAACAGCCGACTCTCCCGATGATGCATTGGGCTTAATGCAAGCGGTATTAGGCGACACGGAAGCAGGCCCGGCCAGATTTCAGGCGGCCTTACAAACACTTCGCGGCCACGCACACTGCAATGACCTTCCCATCAGCGCGATCGGTTATTGTTTTGGCGGTGCGGTAGTACTGGCAATGGCGAGAGCGGGGCTTGATCTGGCCAGCGTAGCCAGTTTCCACGGCAGCCTACAAACCGATACCCCCGCACAACCAAACGCTGTGAAAGCACGCGTTCTGGTGTGCCATGGTAATGATGATGCAATGATTCCCGCTGATCACGTTCAGGAATTCAAGAAAGAAATGACTGCAGCCAACACGACGTACGAGTTTGTTGGCTATGACGGCGCGGAACATGGTTTCAGCAACGCAGGTGCTGACGAGAAGAACGCCAGGTTCGGTTTACCCGTTGCCTACAATGAAGCTGCCGACTTAGACTCCTGGTCACGTATGCTCAAGATGCTGGCTGAAGTGTATGCTTAAACCTCTCAGTTCATATCACTGCAACCAGCAATGTGCTGTGTGTCGCAGAATATATGTATAAAAAATAGACTGCTCATTTTTCATACTACTCTTTCGAGTAACTGCTCGGAGACATACAATGAAAAAGTGCATTCTGGGTGTGACGCTGTTCACACTGGCTAGCTGCGCCTCGCAACACCCGCAAAATGACCTGCACTCGCTGAATGAAGCGCCCACCACTGGATACGCCGCCGACGTTGCCGCATGGAACGGTGCGGAAACCTCCGCCATGATCAACGCACTTGGCGCGCCGGTAGAAACCTTTGAAGGCATGCCAGAAATTGGTTTGGCTCCAGCAGTATCTTGGTTCAGCAGTAGCAACGACATTGCTATTGTTGAATTACTTGAGTCAGAAGTAAGCGGCTCACCCTGCGCTGCTAATGCCGCCGGTCAGGTTAGCGCTAATGACTGCGGCCAGGAATCTGCAGACTACTTTCATTCACCAGGCAATGAATACGCAGCCGCCACTGATCATGAATGTCAGATCTACGCAGAACTCTCCCCTGATGGGCAAACTATTCAGAAAATTCAGTTAAGCAGCGTGGGTGATTGTGAACGCTGGCTGCCTGTTCCGAATCGGAACTTGGCGGAGCAGTTGACGGCTTCGGCGGATTAGGTTTTATGACAAGCTGAGTGAGTTGTCTTGCTAACCTTTACTGTAATTCTTCTCAGGCCCTAAAATAATAGTCCCATATTTCGTTACGATTTCTGATAGCTCTTCACCAGTAGCGTCTACCTTCCTAGCCTTTGGTATAATTACAACGACGCGATCATGAACCCAAAGTACTAAAGCACTCACAATTTATCATCTATGTTGGAAGGAGCTTTCTTTTTATTTGCACAGTTGTTGCAAACTTCACTGCAACAATAAAGCTTCATCGAATATTACCGAATAGGAACCCGACATGAAGCACCTGTTTACACTGGCTCTAGGCCTGATTATTACTCACTCGGCGTTTGCAGATCGGCCCCACCATCGCCCTGCACCGAATTTCGAGCGGATCAGTGAACGCCTGCAGTTAACGGCCGATCAAGCTGATTCGGTCGAAAGCATCATGAACGAGCATCACACGTATATGCAGGAAAATACGGAGAGGTCGAGAGAATCAGCCCAGCAGCAACGAGCGGCAACCCGTGAGCGATTAGCGGGTGTTTTGGACGAAGAGCAACTTGAGACGTTTGATAACATGGCCAAAAAGCGACAGGCGCGCGGCCGCCGTGGTGGTGATGGAAGCAGGCCGCCAAAACAGCGCTAATTCCTTAGCTAGACCCAGGCAAAAAAGGCGGGCTATCAACGGTGACAAACGTCTCCGGATAAAAGCCATTGAATTGCGTGCTCATAGAGTTTGTATACGCACCCGCCTGCCCGATCTCTATCCAGTCGCCCTCTTGCACATCAGCTGGAAGCATTGCCGGTTTTTGCAACACATCGGTACAGTCACAGGTTGGACCATAAATTCTAAAAGGAGCATGCTCTTCTGTAGAAGGTGTTTCGCGTATCAGACGCATGGGCAATTCCAGGCCACAGACCATCGTTTCCGATAAGCTGTGATAAACGCCATCGTTTATATATAAGTCGGCTCCTTTTCGCAGATGAACCTGCACTATCAAGGTACAACCGCTGGCCACCAGCGCTCTGCCCGGTTCACACATCAAGGTGCAATCACCACGCAAATTTAGCTTCTTTGCGGATTCCTTAATAACATCAAAATAGTCTGTTAATGGCTGAGGAATGTCGTTCACGTAGTCCACAGGAAATCCGCCGCCCACGTCGAGATAATGAAGGTTAACACCCGCTGCGGTTATTACCTGGTCAATCACGTCCATGGCGGCCGAATAGGCCGCAGGCTCCTGGCACTGAGAGCCTACGTGAAATGCCAGACCCGGCTGGAAGCCAGCTTGCTCAACACGACGCAATAGATCAACAGCCTCATCCACCTCGCAGCCAAACTTATCCGCCAGTTTGAACAGCGCTTTGTGTCGCAGTGAGTTCACGCTCACCAAACTGACACTGGCATCACCACCACCGATAACATCAATTATTTTCTGAAGCGCATCAATGTCATCAATTACGT
>JBGCDE010000115.1:0-7972 GCA_045105115.1 Pseudomonadales bacterium
GATGAACGACTCTATGCAAGCTGGCAGCGATAGCTACCCCAGTCGTTTCACAGCAAACTATGCGTTGGCCATCTTATTGCTGGCGTACATTTTTTCCTTTATTGATCGCCAAGTGTTGAGTCTTCTGGTCGAACCGATGAAGGCAGATCTTGGCATCTCAGACTTTGAAGTAAGCCTGCTGCAAGGCATGGCGTTCGCCTTGTTCTATACATTGATGGGCATTCCGATAGCGCGTCTGGCGGATACTAAACGCCGCACCTTGATAATCAGTATTGGCATTGCCTTATGGAGTGCAATGACCTGTCTTTGCGGGCTGGCAAAAAACTACACGTCGTTGTTTTTGGCTCGTGTTGGTGTCGGTGTAGGTGAAGCCGCGTTGTCGCCAGCCGCTTACTCAATGCTTGCCGACCTTTTTCCCGCCGCTCGTTTGCCACAGGCAATGGCTATATTTTCAACCGGAATCACCTTGGGCGGAGGGCTTGCCTATCTGATTGGCGGTACGGTGCTCGACACCATTGGCAATAGTTGGATCGCAACACTACCGATATTGCAGGAACTTGAAGCATGGCAGCTTACCTTCGTGGTTGTTGGTCTGCCGGGCTTCATTATTGCCTTACTGACCTTGACCATACCCGAGCCATTTCGCCGTGGTGCTGAGAAGACCGCTGCTACTGATTCGGGCTTTCGAATCACGTTGGCCTATCTTTGGGAGCACAAGCGCTCCTACGCGGCGCTGTTTGGCGGTGTGTCATTGCTCTCAGTTTTTGGCTACGGACTGATGTCGTGGTACCCGAGTCTGTTTATCCGAATTCATGACGTAAGCGCCAGTGAAGTGGGGCTTAAATTTGGTGCTACTTATCTGGTGTTTGGCAGTCTTGGTGCTTTGTCGGGTGCCTGGTTTGCTCAACGCTTGGCTAAGCGTGGTTACAGCGATGCAAACCTTCGTTGGCCTGCGGTAGCAGCCCTGTTGATGATGATACCGGGTGTTATAACGCCATTAGCACCAACCCCATATGCTGTTTTCGCTTTGTGTGTGCCGCTGATATTTATACAAAACAGCTACTTCGGTGTGTCACTGGCGGCAATTCAGTTGATAACACCAAACCATATGCGCGCTCAGGCAGGAGCCGTATTGTTGTTTCTCACCAACTTGATTGGTTTGGGGCTAGGGCCTAGCGTTGTTGCTGCACTAACCGACTTCGTGTTCGCTGATCCAGCGAGTTTGCCTTACTCGCTGTCACTGGTCGCAGCGATATTCTGCCCACTCGCCGCGATGGTATTTTACAGCGGCGTCAGCAGCTACCGGCGACTACTCGCTTTGCGAACTGAGAGCCATTAGATCGACCAGTTCATCAAACGTTTGAGGTCCTTTCAATTCAGCGTGCAACTGGCCATTTTTGAGTACAAATGTGGTGGGCAATATGGATGGTTTTTGCAATCCATATCGGCCTGCATCGGCGGTACTGATAGTGTCAAACTCAATCCCCATGCTGGCGGCCTGCTCAACACCGGGCTGATCGTCCTCGGCGTCAAAGTTGACTCCTTGTACCAACAACTGATCAGCATATTGCTTGGCGAGCTTATTCAGCTCTGGAATTTCTTCCCGGCACGGTGCGCACCAGACAGCCCAGAAATTGATAACTTTCCAATTTGGCTCTGAGGTATTGTTGGATTCAGTGGAATCACAAGCGGTCAGAAACAGTGAGACTAACAACAGTAGGGTGCATCTTGAAATTCTCACTGGATATTGCTGACCTTTTGCTGACTGTGTTGTTCGCCAGTGGCACTGTCGCCCTGGAAAAGTTCAGCCAGTGTCAGGCTGAATTGCTGAGTGTGGGTTTGCTGTTGATCTCGCAGTACGTTCATTAACTGCGGGTGCCAGAAGGTTGCACCTTCTGATCGCACACTGTTGGTGTGGGCCAGTTTATTGTTGCTGTACAGGGCGCTGAGTTTAGCGTTCATCATCATTTGTAAGTCCCACAAGCTTAAACGATGCAAGTCCCGCGTGAGCACGAAGTCGCCTTTCTCCGTCACTGTAAGCACCCTGTGTTTCAGCAAAATATTGCGGATACGCTCCCACTGTTCGCGATTTACCGAGCGCTCAAACAGCCACTCTTGATGCAGGAAAAACTCTTCGTCCACCGCCTGGCCTTTATCCTGCTGCTGCCAAAAATAATGCAACACATGTGTGCCAACGACCAAGTCAGGAAACTGCTGGGCGTATCGGCTGTGGTAGCTTGACAGGGCGCGCACAATCTCGGCACCACTGAGTACCAGCAGCCAGCTGAATTGAAGCCACACGAAAAACAGGGGAATGGTCACGAAAGTGCCGTAGATCTGCTGGTAGCTTGAATTGGAGACAAAGGCAGCAAACAGGTTCTTGGCAATTTCAAAACAGGCGCCACTGACAAAGCCACCGATCGCTGCGTGTTTTAATGGCACCTTGCAATTTGGGACGGCGAAAAACAGCAGGGTAAACGTGAGTGATGTGAGCAGCCAGGGGAGAAAGCGCAAGGTGTATGGCAATACACCCAACACGTCATAGTCAGTCACAAATACTTTTAAGTAGGTCGTCATTACCAGGCCGGCACCCAGCAAAATGGGCCCGAGACTCAATATTGCCCAGTACAAAAGAAATGTGCTCAAACCCTTGCGGTGTTCACGGGTTCGCCAGATTTTATTAAACGACTTCTCTATATTCCGCAGCGTACTGTAAGCGACAATTCCAAGAATCGCGATGCCTAGCACCGTTAAGTTCCGCGCGCTTTGCGAGAAATCGTTGAGATAGTTCTGGATCTCGGAACCGGAACTGGGCACAAAGTGCTTAAACACAAACGACTGCACCACTTCGCCAAAATTCTCAAACGCAGGAACCGCTGAGAACATGGCGAAGCCAACCGTCATCAGGGGCACCAGGGCGATCAGCGTTTTTAGTGTCAGCGCTGATGCATTTTGCGAACAATCGTCATCAATAAATCGACGCACCACATACTGGCAGAAGCTGACGAATTCCAGCGCCTTCAATACCCAGGGGTGTTGGTCTTTGCTTGCGGTGTTACTGTCCATATGACTGTATGCGAGTGAGGTATACTGCTGTTTTTAGTATATCAGCTGTCGGTGTCCTGACCGGTTAATTCGTTGTTTAATAGCGAGTCATACAAGACGCCTGTCGAGGCGTGATTTGCAGTCAATATTGGGTATATTGGCAAAAATCGCAACGAAGTCAGGCGTCTTGTATGGCTCGCCCGGAGGGAGAGCACAGAAAGCATCACTACTTCGTTGCATTCTTTGCCAATATGCCCAATATTATCTGCAGAATGCGTCTCGTTGTGATGCTTTCTGTGCACTCTATTAATCAACGAATTAACCGGTCAGGACACTCAAGAGGTGCTTTATCAGCAATTACACCATTTTTCATAATCCTCGCTGTTCAAAATCACGTCAAACACTGGCGCTGCTGGAAGAGAACGGAATCGAGCCAGAAATTCGTTTATACCTTGAAAATCCGCCAACTGCGGATGAATTGCGAGCTCTGCTTGCGCAGCTGGGCATAGACGCACGGAGTCTGCTTCGTAAAGGCGAAGACGAATACAAAGCTCTGAAGCTCAACGATTTAGGCTTGAGCGATGCTGAGCTTATCAACGCTATGGCAAATCACCCGCGCCTGATCGAGCGACCGATTGTGACCCGAGTATCTGGTAGTAAGCGAAGTTCGGTGCTGGGTCGTCCGCCTGAAAATGTATTGGAAATTTTATAGTGTATGTTCTTGTGCTGTATTACTCCCGTCACGGGGCGACCCAAGCGCTGGCTGAGCAGATTGCGCGAGGCATAGATCTAGTGCCAGGGGTGGAGTCGCGCCTGAGAACTGTGCCGCCTGTTTCTGCCGTTTGCGAATCAATAGAAGACGATATACCGGATTCAGGCCCCTTGTATTGCACCGAAGATGACTTGCGCGAGTGCGATGGTTTAGCATTGGGAAGCCCAACACGTTTTGGCAACATGGCCTCTCCGCTTAAGTATTTTATCGATAACACAAGCTCATTGTGGCTGTCGGCCGCTTTGGTAGATAAACCCGCTGCGGTATTTACTTCGAGCACCAGCATGCATGGTGGGCAGGAGTCTACCTTGCTAAGCATGTGTTTGCCGCTAATGCATCACGGCATGAATATTTTGGGTGTTCCCTATAGCGAGCCTGCATTGCACAATACAGTTCGTGGTGGCACGCCGTACGGCGCCTCTCAAGTGTCTGGGCATGAGCAGGGCGCTGAACTAAGCAATGATGAACGTAGTATTGCAAAAGCGCTGGGTATTAGACTGGGCAGAACATCTCTGGCAATGAACACAATGCGGGCAAACTATGAAAGCTGAACTGTTGAGCCGTGCTGCTCAGGCACATAAAACCAGCCTGATTGGCTTATCGTTGCTGTTATGTGTGTTCTTATGGCAGGCACTGATGGAAGCGGAGCATACATTGGGTGTAACGTTGGTGGTGCTTGTTGCGCAGCTGCTGCCCTTTCTGTTGGTACTTCCGGGTATATTGAAAGAGCGTTGGCGTTCTTATGCCTGGATGCTGCTATTTCTCAACTTGTATTTTGTAGTCGTCACGCTGCGATTGTTTCAAAACCCGGATCAGGTTTCCGATTGGATGCAGCTAATCGCATTGTCTATCGTATTCACCGCTGCGCTATTGTTTGTGCGCTGGAAGAGAATCTCTGAAACGTTTTAGCGCTTCGTTTCTAAGGCATAGATGACGCTTTTGATTGCGCGAAATGAAGTACAGTTTGCCAGCGCCATGAAAGTTATCCTTTTGCTTGGCGTGTTCTTGATGGCTGGTTGTGAAACAGTCGCATGGTATGGTCAGGCCGTCAGCGGGCAATTATCGCTACTTGCCAAGCGGCAGAATATAGATCGTTTGTTGCAACGCAGTGATCTTGACGAAGACTTGCGTGCGCAATTGCTTACCGTAGAAAACCTGACGAACTTCGCGAAGCAACAATTGCATCTGCCAGTCGGCAAGACGTTTTCCAGCTACGTTGATTTACAGCGAGACGCTAGTCAAAACTATGTCGTATGGAATGTTTTTGCAGCACCAGAGTTTTCAGTAGAACCACATTACTGGTGCTACCCAATTGCTGGTTGTGCGCAGTATCGCGGTTATTTCAACGCAGAGGCTGCAGAGAGTTACGCCAACAAACTAAGGACGAAGAATCTGGATGTTGCCGTAGGTGGTGTTGCGGCGTACTCGACTCTCGGCTGGTTTGCTGACCCAATAATTAGCACGTTTACACATTATCCAGAGCAACGTCTGGCTGCTTTGGTGTTTCACGAGTTGGCGCATAAAGTTCTTTATATCAGCGACGACACAGAATTTAATGAGAGCTTTGCAAGCAGTGTGGAAGCATGGGGATTGCAACAATGGCTAAAGTCTCAGGGGCGAGAGCACGAACTCGATGGTTTTGAAAGTCGGGAAGAGGGTAGAGCCAGCTTTCTGGTGATTATTGCTTCGCTAAGAGATGAACTAGAGTCACTGTACGCAGAGAAAAATCTTGATGAAGGCGCGCGACGAGCACGAAAGAAACAAATATTCATTCGCTACCAAGCTAAAGCAGCCGAGCTTACAGATCCACACTTTCAGCGTTGGCTAGCGTCGATAGACAGCAATGCAAGTCTGGTGCCTATACAAAGTTACACACGTTGGACCGAGGGTTTTACGACGCTTATAAAGAATAATGGCGGTGATTTGCCTGCATTTTATGCAGCTGTAAAAGAGCTCGGCAAGCTAAGTCCCGAACAAAGAGTTATCGAGTTGCAAAACCTCACAGAAAAGCCGGGTAAAGCCGTGCAAGAATAAGTGATGCAAGACTCAGAGTCATTTTCTTTAGCCAGTCGCCTGCGAAGCTTTTCTTACGCGATAAGCGGTCTGTTGAAGCTGGTATCGACCGAACACAATGCCTGGATTCACGCGGTAGCGACGATTTCAGTATTTGGTTTGGCATGGCAATGTGGAATCACGCGATTTGAGTGGATGGTTTTGCTGCTCGCCGTAGCGATGGTATGGGTCGCGGAAGCGCTGAATACTGCGGTTGAATACCTCGCTAACGCAGTGTCTTTGGAATTTAACCCACACATCAAACATGCCAAGGATATAGCTGCTGGGGCGGTGTTATTGGCCGCTTTGTTTGCAGCCGCTCTAGGCTCACTGGTCTTTTATCCCTATTTGTTTGGCTGAATAACGACCAGATAGCCTGTTTTCGCCTTCCGTCGATTGGATCAAAATACACCAGTTGTAGCTGACCGCCTGCCTATACTTTAAATAGAAATGGAACTTCCCAACGTTTGGCCGGGCGGCCGAACTATGGGCACAGGAGATATGCCTTTGTCAGGCCGGTTCGTCAGCATTCCCGCCAGGGATCTTCAATTCGGCATGTTTGTCGCCGAGTTGGATAGACCTTGGCTGGAGACACCGTTCCTTGTGCAAGGCTTTATTGTCAGTGAACCGGAGCAACGTAAGCTTCTGATGGAGCTGTGCAATAAGGTCACGATCGACACGGGCAAAAGCCAACAAGGCAGTGCCGCAAGAAAAAGCCGCAAAGTCAGCGGCCGAGAAGCAATTCTTAGAGAAACTCCGGGCAAACGTTTAGGTATCTATAAAGACACGCGTTCTTTCGATCAGGAGATTGTCTCCGCGACCGAAATGTACGAAAGCTACGAGTCAACGGTCAAGAGCTTCTACGAAGACTTCCGCCGCAACAAAGCCATCAATCTAAAAGACGTCAATAACACCGTCGACAACCTTGTTGAAAGCATTGTTCGCAACCCTGACGCCTGCATGTTACTCAGACAAATGCGTCGTAAAAGCGACTATCTGCACGACCATGCAATGGGCATGTCTATTTGGTCGGCGGCACTTGGCCGTCAACTGGGTTTGCCACCTGAGGATATCAAGCATTTGGCATTTGGAGCGCTAGTTGCTGACGCCGGTACGGTACATATCTCAAATGACCTGCTGAACAAACCCGCGAAATTGACTGAATCAGAATTTAAGTATGTTCAACGTCACGTAGACAAGAGCCTTGAAATACTCGGTCAAACCGAAGGTTTAGATCCTAAAATCATTGAAATTGTTCAGAGCCATCATGAGCGATTTGATGGTTCTGGCTATCCGCAAGGTCTGATTGGGAACCAGATTCCTATTTTTGCTCGAATAGTGTCGATTGCCGACTGCTACGATGCCGTTACGACCAAGCGACCTTACGCAAAGCCGTTAACCCCGTCAGAAGGTGTCACTCTATTATATGGGCTTCGAGAGAAGGACTTTCAAAGTGAATTGGTAGAGGAGTTTATTCAAGCGATAGGGATTTACCCGGTAGGCACAATGGTTGAATTGACTTCGGGTGAGGTGGGCACTGTTATTGCCGAATATCGCCGCCGCCGACTACGACCGAAAATTCTGTTGCTACTGGATTCTGAGAAGAGGCCAATCAAATCTCGTCAGTTCGTTAACTTACTCAAAACAACTCAGTGTGATGATGGCACGCCGCTAGATATAGTTCGTGCTCTGGAGCCGGGCGCGTACGGATTGGCAGACGATGACATCTTTGCGTGAGTACGGCGAAGATCTGACTCCGCGCAAGCCGCCAGACATAGATCGCGCTCGTTTCCTTGCAGGGCTGTCTGCTGACCTCGATATTGGCCAGCGAGAGAATAGTCTTACCGCGCTACTTCTGGTTGACATAAAAAACTTTCGGCACTTAAATCGACGATTCGGCTACGGCGTAGGCGATAGCATTCTGGCCCATGTTCACAGTCAATTGAAGGAAAATATTAAGAAAGCAAGCATCGTCAGCCGGTTGGGTGATGATCTGTTCGCTGTTGTGGTTCCGGAGATGCAATCGCTTCGCTTGTTGCCAGTTGCGGCGAGTAAAGTGCAGCAGATTCTGGCTGAACCAATACGTTATCAAAGCCAGGATAT
>JBGCDE010000116.1:0-25576 GCA_045105115.1 Pseudomonadales bacterium
GCGTGAACTTTGTCAGTGCATCGAGAGATGTAGAAACTGGCCATGCGCTAACGGCCGAGGCGGAAGCAGCAGGACTACCCGGCAAAGTGTTGGCCGTGGCTACCGACGTGACTGATCGCTCGTCAGTTGATGCCATGGTGGCACGCTGCAATGAAGCGTTTGGCCCAGTGGATGTGTTGGTCAACAATGCAGGCGGTGCGGCAGGCCCTGCCGACTTCGAGAAGTTTGATACCGAAGGCCGTCAGTGGGAAATTGCGGTCAACATTGACGGTGTTGTGAACTGTTGCCAGGCGGTAGCGGATGACATGCTGGGGCGCAGCACAGGGTCCATCATTAATATCTCATCCAACTCGTCGTTACTGGGCGAAGCCGCTGCAAACATTGTGCACTACGGCGGTGTTAAAGGGTTCGTTAACTCCTTCAGCAAATCCTTAGCTTGGGAGTGGGCCAGAAAAGGCGTACGTGTGAACAACATCTGCCCAGGCTGGATAGTGCCGGAAAAAGAAGAGCATGTCGGTTCTGGCAGTTTTTGGCGCAAGTATGGTTTCGACATGATGGGTCGCCCTGATGAAATGGAAACTGCACTGAATGACGGCACCCTGTACAACATGAGCAGCTTGCCTATTCCCAAACTGGGTAGGCCTGAAGATATTGCGCATCTGTCGCTGTTTCTGGCCTCAGACTTGTCTGGCTACATTACAGGCCAACTGATCAGCGTTAGTGGCGGCGCCTATATGCCTTAGCGCGCAGCTGCTTACCTTGAGTTAGCTCGCGACATAGCTCAGACTACGCCGCCATGAAGTACCTGCTGCCCATCTTATTGAATGCAATCGCGATTACAGCTCACGCTGATGTTGCAACAGTGGCGGTTGCGTCCAATTTTGTACCGGTGTTTGAGAAGATCAGCGCGCGTTTTGAAGCGGAAACTGTGCATGAAGTTCGGCTGGTTGGAGGTGCGTCTGGCAAGCTGTATGCACAGATATTGCGTGGCGCACCCTTCGACTTGTTTTTATCTGCCGACAGCGACAAACCCCACAAGCTGATACAGGCGGGGCACGCTCAAAAAACCAGTCTGGCAACGTATGCGATTGGTCAGCTTGCGCTGTGGTCCAACCTGGAAAGGTCCAGCCAATGGAAACACCGCGTAGCAAGTGATGTCATTGCTGCGGGGGAATTTAGGCGGCTCTCTATCGCCAATCCCGCTATCGCGCCTTATGGCTTGGCCGCACAACAAACACTGCAGTCAATGGATTTGTATGAAGAGCTTAAGCCTACGCTAATCGTCGGCGAAAACGTGTCACAAGTGTTCCATTTTCTGCACAGCAAAAATGCCGAGCTTGGATTTGTATCCAAAGCGCAGGTCGTGTCATTAGCGAAAGAACATCAAGGATTTTACTGGCCGATACCGAACAACCTTCATTCGCCTATTCATCAAGCGATGGTGTTACTTGGGCAGCAACCATCAATAGCGGCTATAACATTGCACAAATTTTTACAGTCAGTAGAAGTTCGCGACATGATCGTTCACGCTGGCTACAGTGAGTTTGACAGCTGATGCTCGCCGAAGGTGATCTACAGGCCTTGCTGCTTACGTTCAAACTGGCAGCAATCAGCACCACACTACTGATGTTCATTGGTACACCAATCGCTTGGTGGCTTACATACAGCGGGTCGAAGTTTCGATCTCTGGTGAGTGCAGTCGTTGCTTTGCCACTAGTGTTGCCCCCCACGGTGCTTGGTTTCTACCTGTTACTCGCCATGAGTCCTGATGGCCCGGTTGGCGCATTAACAAGTATCTTGGGCATTGGATCATTGGCGTTTACGTTTTGGGGCCTGGTGCTAGGTTCTGTTGTTTATTCCTTACCTTTTGTGGTTCAGCCCATTCACAATGCCTTAAGCGCCATGGGTAACTGGCCCATGGAAACGGCGTCCACTCTGGGTGCAAATGCCTGGCAGCGTTTTTATAAAGTGGTACTGCCTATGTGCAAACCCGGTTTTATTACCGCTGCCGCGCTGGGTTTTGCACACACTGTCGGCGAATTCGGTGTGGTGTTGATGATTGGCGGCAATATACCCGGTGAAACCAAAGTAGCATCTGTACAAATATACGAGCACGTTGAAACCCTGCAATATGCCCAGGCACATTCCCTGTCACTCTTAATGCTGTTGTTTGCGCTGCTAACGCTCACCTTGGTGTATAGCCTCAACGGCTCATCGGCGAAACTTGTGCGCATTAACGCATCATCTTGAACTTATGATACGCGCGAAATTTCACATCGAGTTTCCATCGGCTACGCTCGCAGACCTGGCATTAAGTATTGACACTGAGCTGCCAGCCAAAGGTGTGACCGCCTTATTCGGGCGCTCAGGTGCGGGTAAAACAACACTTCTGCGTTGCATAGCGGGGCTACAACATGATCCCAACGGCGAGCTACGCTTTGGTGATCAGGTTTGGCAAGATAAACACAACTCACTACCCTGTCATCAGAGAAATATAGGCTACGTTTTTCAGGAACCGAGATTATTCCCCCATCTGGATGTTCACTCGAATCTGCGATTTAGCCAGCGTGCGGCAGGCAATGCTAAAGAAAATGAGGTACTGGAGCTGCTTGATATTCACCCATTGCTAGGCCGACCTGTCCAAGGTCTTTCCGGTGGCGAACAACAGCGTGTTGCAATCGGTCGAGCGCTTTTGTCCAAGCCACAATTACTTTTGATGGACGAACCGCTTTCTTCCCTGGACGCCTCCCGAAAAAATGAGTTGCTGCCCTATCT
This sequence comes from Pseudomonadales bacterium, assembly GCA_045105115.1. Lineage (GTDB taxonomy): Bacteria > Pseudomonadota > Gammaproteobacteria > Pseudomonadales > JAUIET01 > JAUIET01. The sequence goes on from JBGCDE010000116.1 coordinate 2,776, forward strand.
GGAACGCATCAAAGACGAGGCGGGAATTCCAATTTTGTATGTGAGCCACTCGCAGCAGGAGGTTGCCAGGCTAGCGGATCATCTAGTGGTGCTTGAACGCGGCAGACTAATTGCCGCTGGAGATCCGGTAAGGATCATCAATGAATATCAGCGCAGTGCAGAATACGCCGATACTCCGAGTACGCTGTTAGCCGCCCCAATATCTGCAACAGATTCCAAGTCCCAATTAGCGTCGCTTGCTATCGGTGATCAGGTTTTACATTTGCGTAGCGAACATCTAGTGCAAGGTGATATCGCAAGAGTGCAGATCTACGCAAAAGACGTGAGCATTGCGCTTTCCGAAGCCACCGACAGCAGTATTTTGAACATTTTGCCGGCCCGGGTCGATGCTATAGTGCCGAATGTGGTTACGGGCACCGTTGCCGTGCGCCTGGCGCTCGCAGATAACCACGAGTTGATATCCTTGATCACGCTCAAGTCTCTGCAACGTTTGCAACTGACCACAGGCATGCAAGTTTGGGCGCAGATAAAATCTGTCGCGTTAATTCAATAGGTTCTGTTATGACGACCACTGATGATTTAGCCCTGCAATGGGATGATTTTTGTGATCAGCTGAAATCAGCAGGCCGACTGATTTCTGCTGATAACACGCCAGCAGCTGTATTTGATAGAGCGGAAGGTTATCGCTATCTCACACGTTTGTTGCGGGCCGGTCTGGAAAGTCAGATTGAGTCGTCAAATTCCAGCTTTCCGCGTTTCTTTCAATTGGCGAATGAAACCATAAAAATTGGCAACGACAACCCGGACAACATCTATCACAACGCCAATATCGATGGCTCAATGGATTACAGGGTATGGGGCACTCGCGGCAGCGTTCATTACCTGAGTTTTGGTACCAAGGCTGGCAGCTATGAAACCACGGGCACCATGGAGCACAGTGGCCATCTGGATATTGAAGATATTGACGTTAATGACGACGGAACCTTTGAAATCATCATCAGCAGCTCAGAAAAAGCTGGCAATTGGCTGCCTATGCAGGAACAGACAAAAAGTCTGATAGTCCGGCAAACGTTCAATGACCGCGCAGCGGAGGTACCAGCTCAATACCATATCGAATGCCTAAACCCACGGCAAACTGACACTCTCTGCCCGGACGAGTTCGCAAAGCGTCTAGCGGCAAGTGCCGGGTTTGTCTCGTCAACCGCCGGTTTGTTCATCAGCTGGATGAATCAGTATGCAGCTCACATTAATCAATTGCCCTATGATGATCAGACCAAATGCCAACGCGCAGGCGGAGACTCGAACATCCAGTATCTACAGAGCTATTGGCGATTGGCGGATGATGAGGCCCTGGTGATCCATGCCAAAGACATTCCGGAGTGCACCACCTGGAATTTTCAGTTGTCGAATTATTGGATGGAATCACTGGATTACCGCCACCACACCGTTTCCTTCAACCAGCACACCGCACAAACTGAAGCCGATGGCAGCGTGATGTTGGTGGTGTCTGCGCGGCAACCTGCATCGCGTTATTCAAATTGGATTGAGACTTGTGGTCACAACGAAGGCGGTATGCTCTGGCGTTGGGTTGGCGCAGATACCAGCCGAGAATACCCGGTGGATTGTCAGGTTCGCCCTGCTTCAGACTTAATGTAATTTCTAGATATACGCTGTAAATTATTGAATATGAATGATATTCCAGAAGTAGAGTTTAATGCTGGCGATATGCTTACGCTTGCCAGAGAAGAAACCGGACTGAATGATTTCGGTGACGATCACTTCATGCCTGCCTTCGAAGTGCTGGTAGAGGCATTGGATAAAGAAGCGCAATTGAACCCTATTGGTCGAATAACCCAGTATCAACGCATACTGAACAGTCTAAAAAACCGTGCAAGAATGGAGGAATGGTTTCGCCGTCATCCTGAAATTGAGCAGGAAGTGGTGGCACCACCGGTTGTAATCGTTGGCCTGGCGCGCACCGGCACAACGATGCTGCATCGCATTCTCGCAAATGACACCCGCTTTTACGCACCACTCTGGTATGAGGTACGAAACCCCTCCCCTTACATGGATTGGTCAGCTGATGGCACAGACCAGCGGCTGGTTGAAGCCACTGCAGAAGTGGAGGCCTTGCTGGCCGCCAACCCTGAATTCGCCGCTATTCACCCGATGGACCCATTGGGAGCTGATGAAGAGATTATGCTGCTGGAGCATAGCTTTTACAGCTATGTTCCAAATGCGTTTGCCCATATCCCCTCCTATACGCAGTACGTGGGCAACAGTGACAATGCACCGGCTTACCAATATCTAAAGAGACAGCTGCAGTTTCTTCAGTGGCAAAAAAAGCAGCGTGGGGAAACCGCCGAGCGTTGGTTACTGAAAACACCTCATCATTTGCACTTTATGGAGCTATTGCTGTCTGTTTTTCCAGACGCGCAAATTTTGGCAACCCACCGCGACCCGGTGCTGTCAGTGCCTTCGATAACAAGCATGAATTATAACCTGTGGATCACTTGCTCCGACCACGCTGACAAGCTGGCCGTGGCAAAGGAATGGTCTGTGCTGTTTGCCAACGGAATGCAGCACACCATGGATGTGCGTGAGCGGCGCTCAGACCAATTTTTTGATGCCTGGTTTGAAGATACTGTTGCGCGCCCGTTTGAGGTAATTGAGCAAATGTATCAATTTCTGCACATGCCAATGACCGAACAAGCAAGACATGCCATGGAGCAGCATCGGGAAGCTAATAAACGCGAAGACAGACCGATGCACGAATACACGCTGGAAGAATATGGCTATACCAAAGATGGAATCCGAGGGCTCTATAAGCAATATTGTGAGAAATTTATTGATGCGAAAGCTTAGTGTATTTGCCCTTCTTCTGTCGCTGTTTCACAGCACGCTTCTGTTCGCGCAGACCATTTCCGATGAGATTGTTGAAGAAGATATTAGCGATGCCTGTTTGCTAGATGCTCTAAAGCAAGCCGAGCCAAGTGTGACCGTAGGTGAGCTGCAGGAGCAATGCCGAAAACGAGCGAACGACCCTAGCTTGTCTCTAGTGTTGGATCGTATGGTCAGAGAGCGTGCAACGGCCGGCATACGCTCAATTCTTACTCCCCACAATCGCAACTACCTGATGCCGGTTTCCTATCTGGGAGATCCTAACGAAGAACCCTATCGCGAGGCCATCCCGGAATTTAATGCAGGTAGAGAACTGAATACAACTGAAATCAAATTTCAGTTGAGCTTGAAGTTTAATATTATTAATGACCTGTTATTAGAGGATGACAGTATTCATTTCGGATTTACGGCGCTTTCTTTCTGGCAAGCTTACAACAGTGACGTTTCGGCACCTTTTCGTGAAACTAACTATGAACCCGAGATATTTTGGACTGCTCCAATTGACTGGAGACCCTTAGGGTTGAATGCAAATGTCATGAGCATTGGCTTTAGCCATCAATCAAATGGTCAGACCGGCACGCTGTCCAGAAGCTGGAATCGCCTTTACGCTAACTTTACCTGGGAGAAAAACCGCTGGGTGTTTAGCCTGAAACCCTGGTGGCGAATTCCTGAAGATGAAAAGGAAAATCGCTTGCAGGCAGAGGGTGACGATAACCCGGATATCGAAAAATTCATGGGGCACTTCGAATTCAGCACGCTTTACCGAAAGCGCGACCATGAATTTAGCTTGATGTTGCGCAATAATTTGCGTTCTGAAAATCGTGGTGCAGTACAGCTGGATTACACGTTTCCGTTGTGGCGCGGTATTCGAGGTTTTGCGCAATACTTCAATGGCTACGGCGAAAGTCTGATTGATTACAACGCGAATGTTGAGCGTTTTGGCGTTGGGATCTTATTATCTGACCTGCTATGAAATGCGAGCTGGTATTGCTTGCCGCAGGGCAAGCCAGTCGTTTTGGTAGCGACAAACGCTTTGTGAAACTCTCGAACGGCCTAGCTATGTGGAGAGCCTCCCTGCAAATATACCTTGATGCGGGCATGGGCGGACATCTTATTGTAGGCGAGAATGAGTCAGTACAATTTTCAAATATTCCTATAGGAATAGAACTGCACGAGTGTGTTGATGCTCGCAAGGGTTTGTCCCACTCTTTGGCGTATGGCTTGAAGCAAGTGAAAGCTGATTTTGCATTGCTCGCATTGGCTGATATGCCTTTCCTTAAAACGAGCACGGTTCTCGATCTGTTAAAAGAAGTGAAACAAACAAGTGGCGTAAGCGCTATTGCGCCTTCTTACAAGGAGCAAACTGGTCACCCAAAACTATTGAGCCGCGATCTTTTTAAAGACCTTTGTGCACTCCAAGGCGATCAGGGTGGCTTTGCAGTATTAAAACAATTACGTGGCAATCAGCGGCTAAGCATTGAGGTCAACGACCCAGGCATTCACAGAGACGTAGACGTTCCCTCTGATCTAGAGTTACCGACCGACTGAGATGTATTTGAAGCCGCCGTCTGTCATGCGCTTGGGGTCATACACATTGCGCAAATCAATAAAGTGCGAATCGTTCATATTCTCTAGCAAACGTGGCAAATCAAGCGAGCGGTATTGGTTCCACTCGGTCATCAGTACGATGGCATCTGCACCATCGGCCGCCTCGTAAGCGTCTTCGAAATACTCCACAGCATCTGGCAACAAACTGCGCGCCTGCTCAACACCCTTCGGATCATGAGCCCGAATAATGGCGCCTTTGTCCATCAGCGGAGGCAAAATAGCGATGGACGGAGAATCTCGCATGTCGTCGGTTTCAGGCTTAAAGGTCAAGCCGAATACAGCAATTTTCTTGCCAGCCACATCATTTTGGAAAGCCGTACGTATCTTGTTTACCATTCGCGCTTTCTGTGCGTCATTCACATCAACAACCGCTTCTACTATTCGTAGCGAAATGTCGTTCTCTTGCGCAATGCGAATCAATGCCGTCGTGTCTTTCGGAAAACACGACCCGCCATAACCCGGGCCAGGGTGTAAGAATTTTCTACCTATGCGACCGTCAAGCCCCATACCTTTGGCAACCGCATGCACGTCTGCCCCTACGCTTTCACATAGGCTGGAAATTTCATTGATAAAACTGATTTTGGTGGCCAGAAACGCATTCGCAGCGTACTTCGTCAATTCTGCACTTTCCAGGTCGGTACACAAAATCGGTGCTTCAATAAGGTTGATAGGCCGATAAAGCTCACGCAACAAGCCCTCAGCCCGCTCATTCTCTACGCCTAATACCACACGGTCAGGACGCATAAAATCGCCGATTGCAGCACCTTCACGCAAAAACTCAGGGTTTGACGCTACGTCGAAGTCAGCTTGTGGATTCGTTTCCGCAATAATTCGTTTGACCTGTCTCGCTGTTCCAACAGGAACCGTGGATTTGTTCACTATGACGGTGTAACCCTTCAACAACGGTGCAATATTGCTAGCCGCCTCGTACACATAGCGTAAATCCGCGTGCCCATCGCCACGTCGGGTTGGCGTACCAACAGCGATAAAAATGATGTTAGCTTCTGGAACCGCAGACTCAATATCGGTAGAGAAACGCAAGCGTCCGGCTTCCACGTTTTTAGCAACTAATGCATCGAGACCAGGTTCATAAATAGGAATCTCGCCACGGCTTAAGCTGTCGACGCGCTCTTTATTCACATCTATACAACAGACATTCGCGCCAAACTCGGAAAAACAGCTACCTGACACAAGGCCTACATAGCCTGCGCCAATCATCACAACATTCATATGGTGGTTCCAGATCCTGTGTTAGGTGTACATCCCATCGGATGGTATTTAGAAAGTGTAGCTCATTGGTGCAATGAGCCACGATAATCCTAGCCTGGGTGAATTTAAAGTGAGAACTTGAAAACAATGTAAAACCGATTGATTTATAACCATTTTTCGCAAAAAAACACGTGCAAGTTACAAGAAAAAGCGATCAAATAAGCGCTGCGCTGCTACACCCGTAGCTGCCTATAAAACAAACACAACAAAAAGTACTTTTAAGGGGTGCATTATGAGCATGATGAGTGAGTTCAAAGATTTTGCGATGCGAGGCAATGTTGTCGACATGGCGGTTGGTATCGTTATCGGCGCCGCGTTTGGAAAGATAGTTTCATCTTTCGTGGCCGACGTGGTTATGCCACCGATTGGTTTGATGGTTGGCGGTGTGGATTTCTCCCAGTTGTCGATAGTGCTGCAGGAAGCGGCCGGTGACGTTGAAGCCGTAGCAATTAATTATGGTTCGTTTCTACAAAACGTTTTCGACTTTGTCATCGTCGCCTTCGCTATATTCATGGTGATAAAAGGCATGAATAGCATGAAGAAGGACGAAGAAGAAGCACCAGAAGCGCCACCAGAGCCTTCAAAAGAAGAAGTATTACTGACTGAAATCAGAGATCTGTTGAGCCGCCAGTAATGCATGGGTGTGTCGGCGGTGCACTGGCACCGCCAACACACCGTTAGTCGCTGTGAGCTAGTGTACGGATGCGCTACAATAGCGGCGTAGAGTACGCCAGCAGGAGCAGTATCATCAAGATTTCCTACCGTTTGCTGACCTTAATGTTAGCACTGGGCATTAGCGCCCATATCTGGGCAAACACGACCTCCGAACAAACGCTTAGCAACATCAGCTTTTCCGACAAACAGTCCAGAACTGCACGAGAAGTTATTCAGCGCTTAAGTCGCAACCATTACAAAGACAAAGAATTCGGTGATGAGCTGTCTTCCACTTTGTTCGATCAATACCTGATAAACCTCGACCCAGGAAAAAGCTTCTTTACCCAAGCAGATGTTAAACGTTTCGAGTCTTATCGATTTTCCTTGGATGATCAGCTAAAAAAAGGTGACCTGAGCCCAGGTTATGAAATTTTCGAACGCTACCGTGTGCTTTTGACCGAACGTCTGGAACAGAACCTGAAGCGTCTGCCGCTTTTGGTTGAAAATTTTGATTACAGTAAAGTGGCGTCGCTTGAAACAGATCGTTCGGAACTGGCCTGGCCAGGCGACCAGAAAGAAGCTGACTCATTGTGGTACAAGCGCATCAAGGCCAGCGCTTTGAATCTCAGGCTTGCTGACAAATCAAACGAAGAAATTCAGACCATTCTTAGTAAGCGATTTGAGAATCAGATTTTGCGCTTGAATCAAATGAACAGTCAGGACGTGTTTCAAGTGTTCTTGAATTCCTTGGCGCAATTGTACGACCCACACACGAGTTACCTGTCGCCTCGCAATTCTGAGAACTTCAACATCAACATGAGCTTGTCTTTGGAAGGCATTGGCGCCGTGTTACAGCGCGAAGAGGAATTCACCAAGGTCGTGCGACTAGTGCCTGCCGGACCAGCTGACAAATCTGGAAACTTACAACCTGCAGACCGGATAATTGCGGTTGGTCAAGGCGACAAAGAAGACATGGTCAACGTGGTTGGCTGGCGGCTAGACGAAGTGGTAGAAATGATACGCGGCCCAAAAGGCACCAAAGTGCGCCTTGAAATCATTCCAGCCCACGCGGCAGCCGATGATGCGCATGAAACCATCACTATTGTCCGCAACAAAGTGAAGCTGGAAGAACAATCTGCAAAAAGCAGTGTGATTGAATTGGTCAAAGACGACCAACTGCATCGCATTGGCGTTATAGATGTTCCCACCTTTTACATAGACTTTGACGCGCGACGTAGAGGCGATCCAAATTACAAAAGTACGACCACCGACGTAAAACGTTTGATCGATGAGCTGGAAGCGCAAGACGTATCAGGTATTGTTATCGACCTTCGAGATAATGGTGGCGGCTCTCTTTACGAGGCAAACGCCTTAACTCGCTTGTTTATTGATTCAGGGCCCACAGTGCAGATTCGCCATGCCAATTCACGGGTAGATCGGGAACCACGGTCCAGCTACCGCGGTGCGCATTATGCAGGCCCAATGGTAGTGCTCATCAATAGGCTCAGCGCATCGGCTTCTGAGATTTTTGCAGCAGCCATCCAGGATTACGACAGAGGCCTCGTTCTCGGTGGCCGTTCATTTGGGAAAGGCACTGTTCAATCCTTAACTCAATTAACCGAGGGCCACTTGAAATTAACCGAGTCGAAGTTTTATCGTGTTTCAGGAGGCAGTACGCAACACAAAGGTGTTATTCCTGATATTGAATTCCCTGAGTTGTATGACGCTGATCAAGTTGGCGAGAGCGCGCTGGATTATGCGTTGAGCTGGGACACCATTCATGCTGTACAACACCAGCATTACTATCCATTGCAAGATAACTTGCCAGCGCTAAAGCGAAGACATCAAAGCAGAGTTAAAGACGACCCAGACTTCATTTATTTGCGCGAGCAAATTGCCTTACTTGACGAGTCCAGGGCACGAACAATGGTGTCTCTTAACGAACTAGAGCGACGTCAGCAGAGAAAAGACGACAAAGCGGCGCAACTTGATCTGGAAAACAAACGCAGGGAATCAAAAGGGCTTGAAAAATTGGCTAGCCTTGACGAGCCGGAAGAAGGTGACAGTGAGCCAATTGAAGCGAATGAAGAGGCGACTGAAGAAAACGCAGAAACAGATCCGTTTCTGCAAGAGGCCGGACAAATTCTATTAGACTCACAACCGCTGTTTCAGGCAATTGTGAGCCGAACGCCAGTGACTCGCTCCCTACCTGTTCGCTGAACAGAAACCTATCTGCGACAGACATAAAAAAGGCGTATCGATGTGATACGCCTTTCAAGATCTTTTTATTAAAAGATCATTACTAGTCTAGCTGCAGCAATAACTCGCGCGCTTGCTGCTTCTCTAACGCTGTACCACCGCCAACCAGCTGTTCAAGAACATTTCTGGCATTAACGTGATCACCGTGCTCCATCAATTGCCGCGCGGAGTGCAAAGATATTTCATGCTCTTCAGACACGTTCATGATTGGTGAAGCTTCATCCTGTAGGTCTAACAACACTTCGTCTGCAGAATTGTCATCTATCTCTGTCAACTCTTCAAACTCTTGCAGTGCCTCAACGTCATCCAGATCACCTATTGCCGGGAATCCGTCATTGTCAGTATTCGCCGCCAAAGGCTGAACTTCATCCACATCAAAGTTTTGATGAACACGTTCCTGCTCAAAGCTATCGTCGAAGGATTGCGCATGGCCTAAGTCTACATCTGACGTAGAGACTTCAGTCAGTGAGGATTCTTCATCGAGATCCAGTTCCAACGCGTCCAGCTCACCAGCGGCGATACGAATATCGTCGTCGTCTGACTCTTCCAGTTCGAGTAGCTCATCATCAAACAATTCACTGCCTCTGAGATCGGCCAAGCGCTCGGTAGTCGCTTGTTCGGCTTGCTCATCGCCAGCGGCAGCATGCACCAGAATCAGTTTTTCAAGATAATCTTCGCGATCAGGCTCTTCTGACAAAGCCTTTTCTAGCATATCGGCTGCTTCCGGGAAACGACCGTACGCTAGATAGATATCAGCTTCTTTGAGAGGGTCCGACGTATCGCTTTCCTCTTCCAGCAGCTCTTCCTCGGTCTCAGTTTCTGGAATACGCTGATCTTCCTCGACGTGATCCACCGCAGACGTTTCATCTTCCGCTGCAGCAACATATCCTTGATGACGTTCTTCTGGCAGGTCGAATTCCTCTTCGAATGCACGAAGCTCCTCTGCGTCTTTGCGCCTTCTTCCTACCCAGAATAATCCGAGAATTGAGAGCAGCGCTAATACAGCGGCTGCGCCCGGCCAACTTAGCAGATGATCTCGCCAGGTCTTGGCTGGTTCGGCCTGTGGCGTCGTAGGCTCAACATTACTAGGCTCAACGGCTTCTTCAGCAACACTCTCAAATTCACTGTCAGGATTCTCAGTGTCCCCCGACCATTCAGGCGTCTCTATAGCACCAGTGCTTGGATCAACTGGTTCAATTTCATCTACCGGTTCACCGAGGCGGGATTGCAACTCGGCCATCTGTGCACTCAAGACTTTCAACTTGTTTTGAAGATCTGTGACCAAGCGATCCTTCTCTGCGACTTCTTCACTTAAGGAAGCGCTCATCTGCTGCGCCTTTTGCAGTTGAGCTAAGGCATTTTCCAATTGCTTAGTCAATTCCTCAACACGCTCATCTGCGTCAATAGCGCTGTTAGCGCTACCGCCAGCGTCGGAACTAAGTGACAGCGAGGGCTGCTCGCTGACGGTCGGTGTGAACCCGCTACCAGCCTCGGTACGTCCGTCAATCTGTCTTGCAAAACCAGTTTCCGATTCCCATTCGCGAATTTGGCCACCAATTTCAGATCGGGCAAGGCTTCTATCATTTGCACGTACTTGCGATTCATTTGGAATGCGCAGAACCTCACCAACTTTGAGGCGGTTTACATTATTTCTGACGAATGCGCCTTGATTGAGTTGCTGCAAGGCCAAAAGGGTCTGATAAATACTGACGTCATCAGCCGGTCTAACTCGTCGAGCAATTCGCCACAGCACGTCACCGCGCACAGTTGTGTAAGTGTCCTCCGCATTCCATGGCTCTTCATTCCATCCGGATTGACTGTTGTCACTGTTTTCGTTGATGTTGTTGAATTCGGGCTCAGTAATTTCTGTTTCCGTAGCTGCAGCTATAGATTCAGTGTCGATTGGTTCCGGCTCGGGTTCCGGTGTGACAGCAATGTCAGCGTTTGCAGCTACGCTAGGCTGTGGCACAGAACTTGGAGCCTCAGCAATAATGTCTTCAATGGATTCAACTTCTGCGACAGGCTCTGCGGTTGGCACTACGTCTGCGCTAGCAGCGTTGGCTTCTTCAACGGCGAACTGTTCACCAGAGTCGGTGAAATAACGTTGCTCTGTATCAACAACAAACTGCTTGAGCTCACGACCGTTTGGCCAGCGGGTCTCTAGCAGTAAGTCCCACTCTTCATCAGGCACAGGTACAGGGCTGTAGACGTGGATAACACCACCGTCACGGCCATTGAGAATTATGTCGTACTGCAAATCGCTCAAAAATACTCGGCGCTGCAAGCGCACTTGCTTGAATTCAGCCTCAGACGCCAGAGAAACAGCGATATCAATCGGCCTTAGAGAGCCGACGTCGCTGAGCTCAATGTCAGCTTTGAATGGTTCATCCTTGTTGGAGAGTACGCGAATACCTCCAAGTTCAAGCGCGCTGGCCTGAGCTGCGAGAAGAATCCCGCTCAAACCGATAACGGGCAATGAATATTGCGACATGTGTTGGCTCCCAATAGAAAAACAAGTCTTTTATTGGCGATTTCTCCTTTAACGGGAATCGCTCTTTTGCTTTTCAGTATCGACAGCATGCGCAAGAATCTCCACGCAATATCGCATTTTGTGTGTGAGCCAGGTCACACTTTTGAGGCTTTATCGACGACCAGTGCTCAGTTTAAAGTCAACAGTTTGAAATTTAGGCAGCTTAGTGCCTTTTTGTACACAAGCCTCCAAGATACCAGCGGGTCTCGCAATCGTACATGAGGCGACCTCGTTCGCCGTGTTGCATGTCCAGCAGACGATTCGTCATCTCGTTAGGGGCCATGCCCGGAGCGGTTGTTTCTTGCAGGACCTCAAGCGGTAGCGGATAACTCGCCCAATCTTTTGGGGCACGCCATCCGGGTGGCGGAATCAATTGTGAGCGGGTTCCGGATATTGGGTACAAAGCGCGCCAATCTCGGATTAAAGCCGCAAGCTCGTGCACCTTGTCAGGGTATTGCTCGGCAAGATTGGTGTACTCATTAGGATCTTGGGCAATCTGGAACAAATGATTTGTAGCCGTAGTGGTCAGTTGATCCTGTTGCACTTCTTGCACCAATTTCCAATCATCATTGAAGACCGTAAGATTAAACTGGCCATAGATTGGGGTCTCTGACGCAAGAAATACATATTCATCTCTTCGCTCGTTTCTACCCTGACTGATTGCCGGCCACATTGAACGCCCATCGAGCTTAAAATCATTCGCCGCAGTAACACCTGCGGCGTCTGTGAGCGTGGGGAACACATCCATCGCTGTCATAATATTTGTGAGTTTAGACCCAGCTTTGATTTTTCCTGGCCACCTGAGCAAGGAAATCACACGAATTCCACCTTCAAATGTTTCGCCTTTGCCGCCGCGCAGAGGATGATTATCCGCTCCACCAACAGAGTACGCAGCACCACCGTTATCACTCATAAACAGAACGATGGTATCGTTAGCTATACCTTCGCTATCAAGAGTGTTCAGCACCTGCATAACCGCCTGATCCATAGCATCGACCACGGCCGCGTACATAGGTCTGGCACTTTCTTGCAACAACAATTTGGAAATACGTCGCGTGCCGTCGGTTTGTTCACTGCGAGCTGGAGCTAAGTCAGTCTCTATGTCTTTGTATTTTTTCTGTAAGTCTTCGGGCGCATCAAGCGGCGTATGAGGCGCGATGAAGGGCATGTATAGAAAGAATGGTTTTGTCTTATCTCGCTCTACAATATAACGACTGGCTTCATCAGCCAGAAGAAAGGTTTCATATCCATCGGCCTCAATCGAAACACCATTGCGTTGGAAGTCTTTTCCTCCCTGATTCGCAAACGGTGGATAAAAGCCGACCTCTGTATGCAAGTGACCGTAAAAATGCTCAAAGCCTCGATTGTTAGGATGGTAGCTTTGCTGGGCATGCCCAAGATGCCACTTTCCCACGATAGCCGTTTGATAGCCAGCAGCCAGAAAGCTCTGTGGCATGAAATGTTCATCAGGATGTATACCGTTATTGTCCCAAGCCATGATAACCCCGTAAGCAACACCTAGCCGCATTGGATTGCGTCCCGTCATCAAGGCGGCTCTAGTAGGCGAACAGATAGGTGTTGTATAGAAACGATCAAGCTGCATCCCTTCCTTGGCCAAGCTATCGAGCGCGGGTGTATCAATATCACCACCGTGGTAACCAACGTCATTCCAGCCTAAGTCATCGGCTACAAAAACAATAACGTTTGGGTTTTCCTGCGCCACAGAAAGCTGCATATGAAGCGCCATCATTCCAAACAATAACTTCGCTAATTTCATTACTAGTAAGATTCTCTACTCATCGGCAGTACGCATCGTCACGAACTCTTCAGCTGATGTTGGATGTATACCAATGGTTTCGTCAAAGTCACTTTTTGTCGCACCGGCCTTTAAGGCAACGCCCATTCCCTGGGTAATTTCACCGGCGTCGGGCCCTACCATGTGAACACCAAGTACTCGGTCAGTGTCTGAATCAACGATCATTTTCATAAACGTTCTCTCGCTGCTGCCGCTTAGAGTATTCTTTAGCGCACGAAACTCTGAACGGTAAGTCTTAACGTTTTCGTATTGCTGCCTTGCCTCCGATTCACTCAAGCCAACAGTGCCGATGCTGGGCTGACAAAACACTGCCGTGGGTATATTGGAATAATCCAATGTTCGCGTTGAATTCTTGTAGACTCGATCAACAAACACCATCGCTTCGGCAATGGCTACCGGAGTTAATTCAGGCGAGTCAATAATATCGCCCAAGGCATAAACGCCTGGTACACTGGTTTCAAAACTGTCGTTAACAGCTATCTTTCCATTAGCCGTCATGTCGAGATTCAGTGTATTGACGCCTGCCTCTTCAAGCAAAGGTACGCGCCCTGTCGCATACATTACGCAGTCGCATTGTAGGACTTCACCGTTACTAAGTTGCAACTCATACTGACCATTGCCGACATCATTTATCGCAGACACATCAGTTTCAAGGCGAATATCAATGCCCTTACCAGCCATTTCTTGCATAACGTGCTCGCCAAGGTCTTGATCAAACCGCTTTAGAAGTTTCGTCCCTCTGTACAACAATGTCGTCTCGCAACCAAGACCATTGAAAATTCCGGCGAATTCCACACCGATGTAACCACCGCCAATCACGACTGGCTTTTTAGGTAAATGCTCGAGATAAAACACCTGATTGGAGTCGATAACATGTTCTTTGCCAGGAATATCAGGAACGCTGGGCCAGCCGCCCATCGCAAGCAAAATTCGTTTACAGCTAAATTGTGTTTCACCAATTTTGACGGTGTTTGCATCAATTACTTCTGCCCTACCCTCGATAATTCTTACTCCCGCATTATCAAGCAGAGTTTGATAAATTCCGTTCAGGCGCTGAATTTCAGCTGTCTTATTATCTCTCAGAGTGGGCCAGTCATGTGTTGATACAGCAGGCGACCAGCCAAAGCCTTGCGAGGATTCAAAGTCTTCTGCGAAATGAGACGCGTAAACAAATAGTTTTTTTGGAACACAGCCCACGTTGACGCAAGTACCGCCCAAGTAACGCTCTTCAGCAACGGCAACGCTTGCGCCTGTTGCCGCGGCCATCCGTGCGGCACGAACACCGCCAGAGCCTGCGCCTATAACAAAAAGGTCAAATTCAAATTCTTTTGTATCCGAAGATTCAGCTGCACCCATTGCGTCTCAGTTCCTACATTAGAGTACGCAAAGTATGCCACATCACACCTCAATATCGATGTGTTTTGCCTTCGATCTAGATTCTTTCAGTCGCTCTTGGCGCTCTCTCGGCGAGGGTTGGCCTGGTTTGTACAAGCGCCCGCGATGGGCAGGGTCACGACGACGCTCAGTAGTTGCAACATGCTTTTCAGCGGCTACTTCAGCCGACTCTTTGCTTGCCTTCACAGCGCTTTTTTTCTTCGGACGGTTATTGTCCTGCACGCTACGCTGCGGAAATAATGTAGGAAAGTTGATCACGTTAACCTCGCATTAACTGCAGGGTACGGCTTAATCCCCAGTGATTAGTTCAAACTACTCTATTTACTTTAACGACCAAACCCTATTCAACTTTATCGCCTGTCTTAAACCAAGCCAATTTTTCGTGTAATTGCACCACTGTACCGATGATTATCACTGCAGGTGACTGAATATCGTTCTCTTTTAGTCGTTTGGGGAAGGTATTCAGCGTTGCTACAACCACGCGCTGTGCTGCCGTTGAGCCACTTTCTACAATTGCCGTGGGCGTATCAGTAGCGCGTCCGTGAGCTATCAATTGCTCACTGATAGTGGCCGCCGCATTAAGCCCCATGTAAAAAACAAGAGTTTGCTGCGTGTCCAATAGGTCTAACCAAGACAAATCCAATTGCCCTTGTTTCAAATGCCCGGTAATGAAACGAACTGATTGGGCATGATCACGGTGAGTTAATGGAATACCGGCATAGCTTGCACAGGCTGACGCGGCAGTGATGCCTGGCACCACCTGAAAACTAACACCATTGGCTGCTAGATGTTCAATCTCTTCGCCACCGCGGCCAAAAATAAAAGGGTCTCCACCTTTGAGACGCAGCACTCTTTTTCCTTTCTGGGCGTAATGCAAAAGAAGTTCATTTATTTGCGCTTGCGGCGTTGAATGATTCGCTCGTTCCTTGCCTACGTAAATTCTCTCTGCGTCGCGACGCACCAACTCCATAATGTCATCGGCAACCAAACGATCATAGAACACCACATCTGCCTGTTGCATTAATCTAAGCGCGCGTAAGGTCAATAGTTCCGGATCACCCGGTCCCGCTCCAACCAGATAGACCTCGCCGGTCTTTACGACACCTTCAGCTTCTAGATCAGCATCCATGATGCGTTTAGCCGCGCTGCTATTGCCTGAAAAAACTTGCTCAGCGGCTGGACCATTAAGCGCGTTTTCCCAGAACCGCCTTCTTAAGACGGCATCACTGATCTGATTCTTCACCCGATCACGATACTGACCCGCTAGTTCAACAAGGGCACCGTATTGACTGGGCAGCAGTGCTTCGATACGTGCTCTTAATTGTCTAGCCAACACTGGCGCCTTACCATCTGTTGAGATCGCTACAGACAGTGATCCACGCTCGACCATTGCAGGGAATGTAAAGGTACAAAGCTTTGGCTTGTCGACCACATTGACTGGCAAGCTATTACGAACACATAAAGCTGACAACTGTGTTTGGCTCGCAGAGCCGATACCATCACAGGCGATAATGCATAATTGCGCGTCTGGAATCAAACTTTCAAGATGTTCAAGAACCGATTTTTCGCCATCGGCCCAACTAACGATTTTTCCGTTTGACGTGTCAACTAAATCGGCAAGCTCAGGGTTGCTCGCGCGCAGATCACTGTGACAAAAAAGTACGCATAATCTTGCGCCGGCCTTCGCCAGCAATCGTGCTTTGCGAGTTGCAGACTCACCGCCGCCAATGAGTACGCACCAACCACCCTCAATATTGAGATTGACGGGTAGAAACATGCTGTCTACTTCTCCAGAATCTGAGTCTTGCCACCCATGTATGCGTGCAAAGCAGAAGGTACAGCTACCGACCCATCCGCTCGTTGATAGTTTTCAAGCACCGCAACCAGGGTACGACCGATAGCAAGTCCGGAACCGTTCAAGGTATGCAGCAACTCGGGCTTGCCTGTCTCAGGGTTACGCCAACGAGCATTCATTCGCCTGGCTTGATAGTCAGCGTAATTGCTACAAGACGATATCTCGCGATAGGCATTCTGACCGGGTAGCCAAACCTCAAGGTCGTAGGTTTTATGTGAACCGAAGCCTAGGTCTCCCGTACACAATATGACTTTGCGATACGGCAAGTCCAGCTTTCTTAAAATGGCTTCCGCGTGTGAGGTCAGTTCTTCATGAGCCGCCTCCGAATGACTCGGCGGAACTAATTGCACCAGTTCTACTTTTTCAAACTGATGTTGGCGAATCATGCCACGAGTATCTCTTCCATAGCTTCCGGCTTCACTTCTAAAACACGGGCTATGACAAACGAACTTGATTGGCAGGTCGCCGAGATGCGGTGTGTCTTTGCTCGATATAATGTCGTCACGAGCAATATTGGTTACCGGAACCTCTGCGGTGGGTATCAGGTAATATTGTTCATCATTATGCAGAGGTACCGAGAAGCTGTCTTCGGCAAACTTTGGTAACTGCCCGGTGCCGGTCATCGACGCTGCGTTAACCATAAAAGGAACATGCACCTCTTGATACCCATGCTGCTCAATGTGCGTGTCGAGCATAAACTGAATCAAAGCCCGATGCAGTCTGGCGATATCGCTCCGCATTACTGCGAATCGACTTCCCGTAATTTTCGCCGCTAATTCAAAGTCCAATAATCGCCGCTGGCCTCCCAAATCAACGTGATCGAGCGGTTCGAAATCCATAGCCGTTGGCTCACCCCATCGATCGATTTCGATATTGGCCGCTTCATCATTGCCGTCGGGAACATCAGTAGAGGCAATATTCGGCAAGGACAATAACAGCTCGTCAAGTTCACTCCTGATCGCGCTTTGCTGACTTTTAACAGTTTCCAGCTGAGCGTCTACCTCTTTAAGCTCATCCGCCACTTGAGCTTTGGCCGCGTCAACCTCTACCCCGGACTTGATCAATTCGCCCACTTTTTTCGATGCTGCATTACGTTGCGCTTGCAGCTCTTGTAGCCGAACATCCAGTGACTTGCGACTTGATTCAAGCCGCCCGAAGTTTTCTGTATCAAATTGAATGCCACGACGCCGCATTTGGCTCGCAACGAGTTCTGCGTCTTTACGCAAAAGCTTTTCGTCTAACATTGATTGTCCCAGGGTTCGAGCTGGCCAGTGAAATGCCAGTTAAATCATACGAGTGACTTGCATCGCCACAAAACAGGTGCCGATACACACCACAACGCTCGCTATTATATAACCAATCGCCAGAGCATAGTGCCCCGCTTCCAACAAGTGCACAGAATCCAGCGAGAATGTAGAGAAAGTCGTGAATGCAGCCAGAAACCCCATCATCAGCAAAGGCTGCAATTGTGGATTCAAGGTACTTTTCTCAGCAATCAGCACGTAGGCAACACCTATTAACGTGGAACCGACAATATTGACGACTAACGTGGACGCAGGCACACCCAATAATTGATGATCAATACGTGTTTGAAGTTCGCTAGCCAACAAGAAACGCGCAACAGCGCCTAAAGCCCCACCTATTGCTACCCAAAGTACAGTCACGTATCAGCTCTCTTTGATGAATAGCGTTTTAATTTACTACGCTTATCCAACTCTGAAAGGTGGGTGAGTTTAGCCTTTATCTTTTGCTCAAGACCGCGATCTGTTGGTTGGTAATAACGAGTGCCTTTCAAGGCCTCTGGAAAATAATCTTCACCTGCGGCATAGGCTTCGGGTTCATCGTGCGCATAGCGGTATTCCTCGCCGTAGCCTAGCTTTTTGTGCAGATTAGTTGGTGCATTGCGCAAGTGCTCAGGCACATCAAAAGCGCGTTGGCTTCGCACATCACTCGCGCACGCATTGTAAGCCATGTAGACGGCGTTACTCTTGGGCGCGCAGGCCATATAGATCAGGGCTTGGGCGATTGCCAATTCGCCTTCCGGGCTGCCCAGTCGCTCAAATGTTTGCCATGCGTCAAGCGCCAGACCCAGTGCTCTTGGATCAGCATTGCCAATGTCTTCGCTGGCCATGCGCAACATTCTTCTTGCAATGTACAAAGGGTCGCAACCGCCATCTATCATTCGACTGAACCAATATAAGGTTGCGTCTGGTGAACTGCCTCGAACCGCTTTATGCAGCGCTGATATCTGCTCATAAAACACGTCGCCGCTTTTATCGAACTTTCGCCAGCTGTCTTGCAGCACAGTATCTAATGTTGCGTTAGAAATCGTTTTCTCGCCGCTCTCTGAAGTTTCACTAAGCTGCATCGCCAACTCAAGCAGGTTTAACAGTCGCCTGGCATCGCCGTCGGCAGACTCAGCAAGTCGGCGTCTGGTTGCATCATCGATCACATAAGATTGCGTATCATGTTGCAAGCCACGCTCAATCAATTGCTCAAGATCGGCTGTTTCAAGAGGTTTCAGTACATACAGTCGACTGCGTGACAGCAATGCATTATTAAGCTCGAACGAAGGATTTTCGGTTGTCGCACCTATGAACGTGACTGTGCCATCCTCAACGAAAGGCAAGAAAGCATCCTGCTGCGCCTTATTAAAACGATGCACTTCGTCAACAAACAGAATAGTTGCCTGTTGGTTTATCTGCTGGCGCTGTTGGGCACGCTCAATGGCTGCGCGTATGTCTTTGACGCCCGACAGTACTGCCGACAAATGTTCCAGCGCTGCCGCACTGGAATTCGCGATAAGATGAGCCAAGGTTGTTTTACCAACACCTGGTGGGCCCCAGAACAACATGGAATGCAATTGTTGCGTCTCAATAGCCACACGCAGCGGTTTACCAACGCCTAGAATATGGGCCTGGCCAACAAAGTCATTTAAAGAACTTGGCCGCAATGCAGAGGCCAGTGGCTCTTGCAAGGTTGAGGTTTTAGCCACCCGCGTCAATAACGTCAACGCCCTCTGGCACAACAAAGTCGAAAAGACTCGCATCAAACAACGCGGCTGCCTGCGGTAGCGAGAGCGTAATGCTGGTGATTTGACTCAATGCATCGACAATCGTCATATCACTGAGCACTGATAGACTGCTAAATCGAAGAGTAAGCGACTCGAAAGGACCCTCTTCAACTTTTGGTGTTAGCAGAAATTGCTCAATACCATCTTCGTGCGAAGACGCCGTAACCAAAAACTGCGCTTCAAGCGCCACCCGGTCACCACCCAATATCAAGGCCGGCGCTTGGCTTAAGTCGCCGTTGACACTGGCACGGCTCACTTGGCTCAAATCAATATCATGATGCCATACCGTTTCACCATCACTAACAGTAACTGACTTGAAGGGTTCCAGACTTTGCCAATGCAACATTAGTGGGCGTTGCACCTGCACTACACCATTGCTTTCCTGCAAGACATTGCCATCTTCGTCGCTAAGTACCTGCTGAAATTCCGCGCGGTAGTCATTCAACCCATTCAGGTGCTTTTGCAACTCATCTACCGCATTAAGCGGCGATTCAGCGACTACAGGCGGATGTAGGCTCAGTAGAAATAAGCAAACTAAGCTTATAACCGCAGATTTAGTCTCTAGGTGGCGCTGGCGCCAGTACTTCTCGATTTCCATTACTTCCCATCTCTGTGACTACGCCCGCCATTTCCATTGCCTCAACCATGCGTGCAGCGCGATTGTACCCAATCCGGAGCTTGCGTTGAACCGAGGAAATGGACGCTTTGCGAGTTTCTGTCACAAAGGCAACGGCTTCATCGTACAATGGGTCAGACTCCTCATCGTTGTCACTAGTTCCCCCCATTCCGGGAACAATATCGCCACTGGAAGCACCTTCATCAAGCAAACCGTCGATAAAATTGGGTTTGCCACGTTTCTTCCAGTCTTCAACAACCCGATGCACCTCTTCATCGGCCACAAAAGCGCCATGCACGCGCACAGGCATGCCGCTGCCGGGTGGCAAGTAAAGCATGTCGCCATGCCCCAACAATTGTTCGCCGCCGCCTTGGTCAAGGATGGTTCTGGAATCTACCTTACTGGATACCTGAAAAGCGATACGAGTCGGAACGTTTGCCTTAATCAAACCAGTGATCACGTCAACTGAAGGTCTTTGTGTGGCCAGAATCAGGTGAATGCCCGCTGCTCTGGCCTTTTGCGCAATTCTGGCAATCAACTGCTCTACTTTTTTGCCTACAATCATCATCATGTCGGCAAACTCATCGATCACAACAACAATCATCGGCAAGCGTTCCAGCTCAGGTGCTTCAGTGTCATTTTCCAGCAGCTCATTGGCAACCCACAAAGGGTCTGTTAGCGGCTGACCTGTGCTAATACCTTCGTCAATTTTCTTATTGTAACCAGCAACATTACGAACACCCAGAGCCGCCATAACCTTGTAGCGTCGCTCCATCTCGGCCACACACCAACGCAAGCCATTGGCCGCATCTTTCATGTCTGTAATTACTGGCGTCAGCAAATGCGGAATGCCATCGTACACAGAAAGCTCAAGCATCTTGGGGTCAACCAACAGCAAACGCACTTCGTCAGGACCGGCTTTATACAGCAGGCTCAAGAGCATTGCGTTTACACCAACTGACTTACCCGAGCCGGTGGTGCCTGCGACCAGCAAGTGCGGCATTTTCGCGAGATCGGCAACAACAGGCTCGCCTGAGATGTCGTGACCAAGCGCTATGGTGATAGGTGATTTGGACTTTTCATAAGCTCTTGAAGAAAGTACGTCGCGCAGAAAAACAACTTCTCTGTCTTCATTTGGTATCTCAATACCCACCACAGATTTGCCCGGGATAACCTCCACCACACGCACGCTAATGACTGCTAACGAGCGCGCCAGATCTCTGGCCAGATTCGTGATGCGGCTGGCTTTAGTGCCCGCCGCAGGCTGAATTTCAAAGCGAGTAATAACCGGACCAGGGTATACCGCCGTAACTTCAGCCTGAATGCCGAAATCAGCCAGCTTTATTTCAAGTAAACGTGACAGTGCCTCAAGGGCTTCCTTGGAAAATCCTTTTCGATCTGAAAGCTGCGCTTCATCCAGCAAGCTTAGACCAGGCAAGTCACCGCTCACTGCCGTATCGAACAGGCGCCCCTGTTTTTCTTTCTGAACTCGTTCGCTGGGTGCAGGTTTCGCCGGTAAAGCGGCAATAGTTGGCGCTGGCTTTGCCTTGCGCTTCTCAATGTGTACCTCAACGTTTTCTCTTCTTTTCTCAACAACCTCACGAAGCTGTCGATTGTCGCGCCATTGATCAAGCCTGTGCTGCCCGTAGCCCCAAAACTGGCTTGCTTTGTTCATCGTTAAGGAACCAAGCTGATCCATGAGCTTTAGCCATGAAACATCAGTAAATATCGTCAAGCCAAATAAGCCGATCGCCAGCATGATCAAACGACTGCCTAGCAAATTAAACGCACCCAATGACACGTCCGCCAGCTCCTTACCAAATACGCCGCCCTGCCCGAACGGCAAAACACTGAATGCCTGAATATTGAGGGCCACCAGACAAGTAGCGCTGACCATGACGAGTGTGAAACCAATGACACGTATTACCAGGGTGACCCATTCAAATTCGTATTCCGGATCGCGATCCTGAAAAATAAGCCAGCCACGTAAAAACAACATGAGTGGAAACAGGTAGGCCATAACACCAAACAGCGAAAACAGCACATCGGAAAACCATGCACCGCTGGCACCCATAGCATTTCGTGCAGCACCTGGTCCGCCTGTGCGCGACCATCCAGGATCCGCTGGGTCAAAGGTAAGCAATGCGGAGAGAAGGTAGACACCAACCGCCAGCAGCCCAATAAAAATACCTTCGCGCACCCAGTGCCTGGCTACACCAGTTTCTGTCTTCATCATGGCCTGAACAAGTCTGCTATATTGTCTCTTAGGTGTCCGAGCTTACCACCCGCCAAAGCATTGCTTCAGCCAATAATTCACGTCCAGACCTTGTCGTTATGCCACGAAAACATATATGGAAATTCCCTGGTTAGATACCGAGCAATTTAGCTTCCCAAGCTTGGACAATGCTCTTGAGGAACCCAATGGCTTGCTAGCCGTTGGCGGAGACCTGAGCAGCGAACGTTTGCTAAGCGCTTATCGGTGCGGAGTATTCCCTTGGTACGAAGAAGGTCAACCTTTGTTGTGGTGGTCACCTAGTCCGCGCTGCGTGCTTTTTCCTCCCAAGGTGCATATCTCTCGCAGTATGCGCAAGCTGTTGCTGGCAGATCGCTTTGAGGTTCGTTGCGACACAGCGTTTCGTTCTGTCATTGAGCAGTGTTCTGCACCCCGCTCATACACAGACGGTACATGGATAACCCAATCTATGAAGGAGGCATATATACGCCTGCACGAGCAAGGAGTCGCGCACAGTGTTGAGGTTTGGGAGAACGACCAATTACAAGGTGGGCTGTATGGTCTGGCTATCGGACAGGTATTTTTTGGCGAA
>JBGCDE010000117.1:0-6435 GCA_045105115.1 Pseudomonadales bacterium
GCATCCATGCTGTGTAACTGGCTAAATGCCCAACCGTATTCAGCGATTTCTAAGTTTGTCTCTATGTCTCCGGCGTCTCTAATATTTTCGGCAAATTCCGTACTCCGGAAACTTATGGTGTATTCATCTTTCTTGTTGTCATAGAAAAGTGATCCGGAAAAGCCGCTCTCGAGGCCTGTCTCGGCGCCTTCGAGTTCGGGGGTTCGCAATGACAGGTCTTGGTGGGCAATCAACTGAAATTGGCGTTCGGGATCCCCAATACCAAACGAGGCGATTTTCGTGATTGGTAGCTTGCTGTTCGCCATGTTGCCCGCTCCAAGCGAGGCTTCGAGATCAGTTGTGCTACTTGAATCGATGAGAAAAGCTTCCGCACCAATTTGAAGAGAAGCCATTTCAAGATATGTTTGGATTTCTTTATTAGCCATGAGATTCCTTTCCCAATTGATTAATAATATGGCGCTAGTTTAGTACCAGCGATTTTTCTACTTCTTTACACTTTCTAATGAGCTTCAAGAGACTCGGTGAGAGAAAAAGAAGGTAGACCTCCGACAGGCTTCAGAACCTCACGAATGAACGAAGTGAAGCGCGGCGCGTTTTTGCAACGCTCACCTAGACTCCATGAATCTGCTCTAGTTAGACCTCCTTTGCCGAGATAGAAACTGGTGAGCTCCGCCATGACTTCTTCGTTTTTCAAATCAACTATTTCTATAGATCCGCCAGTGATCCAGTACTTTCTCATTTTGCTAGTCGTCAAATTTTTGGATCGCCAACCATACTTACTTCTAATCGACTCTACTTGAACCGCTTTCCTTTTTAACTTCGTTATAGCTTGCCAACCAGGAAGCTCTAAGAGTTCAGCTCTCCGGTCCTCGGGCACCGCCAGGAATACTCGCGAAATAGTAGAGTCATTCTGGGAAAGGCTCGCTCTCTTCTCCATGAAAAAGTAGCCTCCACCAAAAATGCCAAGACCGAATGACCTTAGGGTATTCAACGAATTCTGATACCAAGGATCCGGCACATCATCTCGAGAGGCATTTTCCAACGAGTAGTCTTCCCGATACTCCATCTGAAAAACACCCTCAACATCCTTAGCTGTGCGATAAACAACCGAGCCAGCCTGCTCCGCACAATACTCCCGCAACATTTCTTGGGCAGCCTTGGCCGAGGATACCCTATACCGCGACTCCGTTTGCTCAATCATTAAGGCAAAGGCCGGCCCGCCAAAGAGAATCAAAGCGGCAACGTTCTTGGCAGCCTTATTCTTTCGATAAAGAAAAACCACTATTGCCCCAAGCAAAAATGACACTGGCAGGTAAAATGCCAAAGGCACGAGGCCACCGCCCAGCCCATTGGCTCTTGTTACTGCCATAAAACCTAAAATAAGTAACGGGAGCCAAGGTAACCAAGCCCCTAAAGGAATAACCTTCTTTTTGTCTTCCTTGTCTTTAAACTCCATTCATAACTCCTACAGCTCGATACACACGAGCGCTTAAACCGCGAAAATAGTGTTAGCAACTCGTTTGCAATCTACGCAAACGTGAATATAGGTGCCCCCCGCCCAAAGTTTTCGCAGCAAAAACAGTCTCTGACCCCATATCTCAAGTCTGGCTATTTTCTCGCGCCCAAATCAATCGGGACTGAATCGCGGGAAAACCGACTGTCTTTGGGGTACAGCGTTCTGCAATCCAAACGAGCTCCGCTACCATCTGTTAGGTCATCAATCCACAAACTCTTCACATAGTACATTCTAAAAATGGCATACTTCTCTACTTTTTCAGCCTTCTCTACAATCACGTCTCGGTGTCTTAAATCACCACCTAGCGGAAGCTTATGTGAAACAGTTTCGGTGCGGCCCAACGCCACCTCACTTACTGAAGTATCAGAATGTATAGGTTCGGAACTATTAACCCTATATCTGGTATATCCGTAAGTATCGTTTCCCAATTCAACTGTTTTATATCCGAGAGAATAAAATTGCTCCGCGCTCTTTTGATTTGCGTTAGCGGATAGCTTTATGGAATCTGCCGCTGTATGACTGTAAAAATTCACACCGCCGTCTAGATTGCAAGCATGCTTCAAACGGAAGTACGCCGCTGAGGGCTCCACCAAAAGAAACGCAAAAAATGGTAGAAGTGTCAGTAATACAGCCCAATTTTTTGGACGAGTCTCACTCGAGAAAGCCCCCACGAGCTTCCTAGCAAACCATGCTAAAAAAATGGCAATCAATAGAACAAATGGCATAAAAATTAGCGTGTAAGCGTCCAAATACATGAATTTCAGATCCATAAAAACACCCACTTTCCAATTTTTTGCAGCGTAACTGCCAAGCTACTTAAAAGAATTCTATCTGTTGCTGGTTAACGCTCTCGCACACTCTCTTGCTGATACCTTAACAGAGGCGACAGCACAAACTCGATCAACCGACGCTTACCCGTCTTCACTTCCGCCGTCACAGCCATGCCCGGACTAATAACCACAGTTCTATCATTTACCTGCAACGTATCCTTTTGCAGCTTCAACCCAACCCGAAACACCCAGCCGTGCTTCTGATCCTCGATAGAGTCTCTACTAATATGCATAACCTTGCCATTCAGCAGACCGTATTTGGTGAAATTGAATGCCTCTATCTTCACCGCAGCCATTTGCTCTTCATACAAAAAGCCTATGTCTTTGTTTTGCACTAAAGCTTCAACCATCACCTTTGCATCGGTGGGTACAATTTTCATGAGCTCCTGCGCCGCATTCACTACGCCGCCGATTGTATGTACCGCAATCTCCTGCACTGTGCCATCAACAGGTGCAACTACCGCTAAACGATTGCGCCGCTCTTTTGCTTTGTAGGCATCCTGTTCTAGGGATTCTATTTGCCTAGATACTTGTTCAATCGCGGCCATATTTTTCATGCGAATATCATTTTCGGCTGCGCCCTTACGCTCCCTTAGAGCTGCCGCCACACCATTCAGCTGTGCCTTTCTCGAAACTAAAACGGGCAATGATTTTTCCAAATCGGTGTGCTGCTGCAATAGTTCTAGATACTGCACCTTAGAGCCATATTGCTTATCCACCAAAGATTTGAAGGCCTGTACGCGCTCGCTAAGCACCTCAAGGCTTGCTTCTAAACGGCCAATCTCCGCATCAATGGATGCCTGCTCCGATCTGTTTGCATTTAGGTCACTTTCAAAAGCACCTACCGTTGAGTTGAATTCCTGTTGATGACTTTGCAGCATCGCACCAAAACTACCTTCTTTTAGTCTAGTGGCTTGCGAGCGAGGCACGAGCAACCAGCGCTCAAACTGCTTTCTCCAGCTAAGTTCAAGCTGATAACTTTTCAACTCCAACTGCATACGCTGATTATCTGCACCTGCGTAAGCTGGATCTAAACTCACAAGCAGCTGGCCCGCCACAACGCTCTCGCCCTCCACCACATGTATAGACAACACTGATCCGGCCTCAGGGGCCTGCACGGTTTTAACATGGCCACTGGGTATCACCCTGCCCGGCGCAGTCACCACAATATCTACCTCACCCCAGAACGCCCACGCCAGGCAAATAGTGAAAAGCAACAATAGAAGCCACATGAGCGTTCGGCCAGCGGGAGACGGGGGGCGTTCTTGAATCTCTAGTGCGCCGGGCATGAAATCGTAAGACGCGTCACGTTTACGCCTTGGCAAGAGCACCGCAAGGCCGCTCCGATTCGGTTTATCTTGCTTGCTCATCCAGTACCACCGGGTTCTTGACTAGACGAAACGACCGCTGACGAACCCCCGCCGTCATTGCTCACCGTGCGTATTCTCGGGCTATGATTCTGATAGCCATAAAGCCGCGCGTAATACCCATCAAGCTCTAGCAATGCATCGTGATCACCCGACTCCACAATACGCCCCTTATCTACGACCACAATTTTGTCGCAATGCCGCACAGTGCTTAAGCGGTGAGCGATGACGATGACGGTTCTATCGCGCGTTATTGCGCCCATATTTTCCTGAACAATGCGCTCCGATTCGTAGTCGAGCGCACTGGTGGCCTCATCCATGATGAGAATTCTTGGGTTGGTAATGAGCGCTCGGGCAATGGCGATGCGCTGGCGCTGCCCACCGGAGAGGTTGCTACCTTGCTCACCAATCATCGTGTCATAGCCCCGAGGCAACTCCAGTATGAAATCATGAGCACCAGCAACTTTGGCGCATTGAACTACCAAATCGAACGGCAGCGCTGGATTGGAGAGTGCGATGTTCTCTCTAACTGTTTTGTTGAATAAGAAACTCTCTTGCTGAACTACACCGATATTCCGCCGTAGCCAGCTGGTGCGCATCATCGCCAGATCGCTGCCGTCTACCAAAATCTTGCCCGCTTCCGGCGAATACAGGCGCTGCACCAGCTTCGTCAGTGTGCTTTTACCAGAACCCGAGCGGCCTACTACGCCCACGATTTCACCGGGTGCGATGGTCATATTTAGCTCATCAAACACCAGCGGGCTGCCTGGCCCGTAGCGAAACCTCACACGTTCGAAATCAATCTTTCCAACTATTCGCTCCGGTATACTTCCGCTGGCGGAAGCACCGGGCTCTTGGGGCGCATTGAGAATGTCCCCCAAACGCTCTAGCGAAATACCCGCCTGCTGAAAATCTTGCCACAGCTGCACTAACTTCAAGATAGGCGCGGTAATGCGGCCGGCAATCATGTTGAACGCGACCAGTTGGCCCACAGTTAAAGCACCGGCAATCACCAGATGCGCGCCCCACCAAATGATAAGCAAGGTTGTCATTTTTGAGATAAAGCCCGCGATTTGATTCGCAATGTTGCTTAGGTTTTGGGCTTTGAAAGAGGCACCCACGTAGCTGGCAAGCTGCCCCTCCCAGCGCCTTTGCATCTGCGGCTCCACCGCCTGCGCTTTCACCGTTTGCATACCGGTGACTGATTCGGTCAGAAACGCTTGATTGACTGCCCCATGCTTGAACTTTTGATCGAGGCGCTCACGCAGCACGGGGGTAATAGTGGCAGACAGCAGAATGTAAAAAGGCAGCGAACCCAGAACAAACAACATCAACATCGGGCTGTAAAACCAAAGCACGCCAAAAAACACAAAAGTAAAAAACAGATCAATCAGCAGAGTAAGCGCCGTACCGGTCAAAAAATTCCGTATGGTATCTAGCTCTCGCACACGGGCGACAGTTTGGCCCACCTGCCTCACTTCAAAATACCCAAGTGGCAGGCTAGAGAGATGGCTGAACAACTTTGACCCAAGCTCTACGTCCACCCGGCTAGAGGTGTGGCTAAAGAGGTAGTTACGCAAACCACCAACCACGGCCTCAAAGGAGACAATGATCAAAAAGCCAAAAGCAAGCACGTTCAGGGTTGTAAAACCTTGATGCACCAACACTTTGTCCATAACCACCTGGAAAAACAGCGGCGTGACCAACACAAAAAGCTGCAGGAAAAATGACGCAACAATCACCTCACCAAACAACGTTTTGTATTTGAGTATAGAAGGCACAAACCAACGGATATTGAACTTTCGCGAAGAAGCACCGGCAACAGCATGCTTATGAGATAGCAGTATAAGATCCCCGCTCCAAAACTCCTCAAACTCGGCGCTTGTCATGGTTATCGTGGCATTAGAGTCAGCCATTTGCAGTAAAAAGGTAGGCGCATCGGCTTCGGTTTTAGACACTCGCGCCAGCACAAAGTACTTTCCGTCTGGCGTGCTTGCCACTGCAGGAAGGAGCCTTGAATCAATATCATCGCACTCCACCTTAATGCTTCGCGCTTTGAACCCGGCCATTTTCGCCGCACGCAAAATGTCGGATGTTTTGGCGGCCGTTTTGAGTGCTAGCCGATGCGCAAGATCACTCACATCTACAGCCACGTGGTGCAGCTGCGCCACCCTGGCCAGCGCGATAAGACCGCTATCCATGGCTTTGCTGCCAGCTGACGCAGATGACTTTTGAGAGCGCAGCACCCCGGAAAAGTACACCGAGAAAAAGCGCGAAATCTGATTGGAACGCCATGAAATCCTTTTCTCGGCATTGTGCAAATCGATAGATCGCTGCTCTGTATAAGACGCGACCCTGAAGGCCTCACTGTATCCCCGGCAAAGCCTTTGGTGCAATCATTGCCAACCATCAAAAGCGGCTTTCGTTTAGGCTACTCTATAACGCAAGTAGAGCAATGTTCTGCGCAAGCCTCAGGGTTTAAAGCCTCTTCGGATCACGCTATTCTGTTTAGCCTACCTTAGGCAGCTTTTAGACATTGATATCTTTCTTGCAACTGCGGCCGGGCTAAAGCGCTTGCAGATAAACTAGAGGTCACCTTGCAACAAAACACGCATTCTCAAAAAGAGCTGAGCTTCTTAGTAATTCTGGGCGTTACAGGCTTGGCCATCGCCGACCCAGTTCTGAAGGTCTTTGGCGCAACACCTGAACTTTTCTCCCACTT
>JBGCDE010000118.1:0-5585 GCA_045105115.1 Pseudomonadales bacterium
ACCTCTGACTTTCTACGCCGCTACTTTAGAAAGCTACGGCCTACACGTTGAGCTTGTCCGTGATATTTCTGAGGAGACATTTTCTACCTTTGCCCACTGGAGAAACAACGCCAAAAAAAATCGAACCCAAGTGATTGAAGAGATAGGTGAGCTAGGTTGGGAAAAGTTTTTTAAATCATGCGAAGTTCTTGAGCATTTTTGGAATGAAGATATTTTGGGCTATGGCATAGTATCCGCAAGCAAATAGACGTTAGCGTTGTTAAAACTGAAAATACAAAAACTCACTGACCTGCGTCAGGTTCATCAGTGAGGCGACGAGCAGCACACCGATAAATGCCGCCCAATAAGCGCTAGGAGTCCAAGAAAACTTTAATACGGGCTCCCTACCAGCCAACGGCTTCTCAATCATGATATCCAGCGACCGGAACAACTGGTAAGTGCTAGGGAATAGCCAGCACAGCAGCAAAGCTATAAGTAGCGCGACCGAAATAAGCGTGCCAAATTCTGCGTCACCCAAAAATCGACTTGTCATTGCAAGAGAATCTATCGACTCTAGTGTAGCTAGATAGCTAGGACTGAAGGAAAGGCCTTCCCAAGTTAACAAAGAAGAGTAGATATTCGCAGCCTCGGTCAACGTCTCAGCGCGAAAAACAACCAATGTGAGCACCACAACCAAAAAGGTTAATATCTGAGCTAAAGCCCTATAACTTGGCCGGCCAACGAGCCCCAAGGGTCCAGATACGCGCACACGCCAAATTTGATGGGCTACCACGTAAAAGCCATGACAAAGCCCATACACTAGAAATGTCCAACCAGCGCCATGCCATACACCGCCCAAAAACATGGTTGCAAACAGATTAAAACGTTGCCGACGCGGGCTGCACATAAAACCACCCAATCCACTGTATACGTAATCACGCAGGAACCGGGAAAGCGTTGCGTGCCACATCCTCCAAAAATCCGAAATGTTTTGTGCCCTATACGGTGAGAAAAAATTCACCGGAAGGCGAAGGCCAAACATGCACGCCAGGCCAATAGCCATGTCACTGTAGCCAGAGAAGTCGAAATAGAGCTGAAAGGCATAACTCAATGAGCCGGTGAGTGCGTCTGTGGCAGACAACTCGTATCCTGTGCCGGACAATGCAAAGACCGGCGTTGCAAACTGCGCAAAGGTATCTGCAAGCACCACCTTCTTAAACAGACCAATAATAAGTATCGAGGCACCAACCACTAGATTTTGAACGCGCTGGCCACGATCCGTCAGACGCTTAAACTGTTCTAACATTTCACTGTGATGAACGATCGGCCCAGCTATAAGCTGAGGAAAGAACGAAACAAACAAGCAGTATTCGAGGAAAGTATGGGGTTGGATTTTTCCTCGGTTAGCATCCACCAAATAGGTTATCTGCTGGAAGGTATAAAATGAAATCGCTAGTGGAAGGATAATATTTTGAAAATTAAAATTCGCCGACGAAAACGTACTTACGGCCTCGACAAAAAAATTGGCATACTTGAAGTAAGCTAGCAGCCCTAAGTTGAAAAGAACCCCAAACCACAACCAGCACTTGCCGCGCAGTTTATCTTCTAGGGATAGCCGCTTTCCAACCAGATAGTTGAATATCGCTGATAACGCTAACAAAGGAAGATAGATTGGATTCCACCAGCCGTAAAAAACCAGTGAACAGCCCACGAGCCAGGCCATAATCGCAGTGCGAGCACCCATATTTTGCAGCACAAAAAAACCAAGCAAAGAGGCAGGCAAAAACAGGAACAGAAATTCGATGGAATTGAACAGCATGAGTTTGGGCCGTGGGCTCCGCGACTATTTTTAGCTTTATATGCGCGCCACTAGTATATCTATGTTACTTTCATTCGAATAGAGCGATCACTACACTATACTCAAAGTTCATCACCAACAGAGCCTACACCTCTTGAGCACCCTTGCACCACATTCGCTTAGACGTTATGCCACCGGAGCAATTTTGTCAGCGCTGGTCAGTATGACATGCGTGGTCCTGTTTACTCTTTCTACTGATCCGTACAAACTGCGGCCGCCTTCAAATGACGAGCGCTCGGTTGGCGCAATAGATTTATTTTACCACTTACGACTACACAAACCTTACGCGATTGAAAGGCTAAAACCCAGTCACCTAATTGCAGGTAGCTCTCGCTCTGCTCGCTTCAGCCCTAAAGACAGCAACCTGATTAAAACTAACGGTTACAACGCAGCGCTACCAGGCGCGTCACTGAAAGAGATTCGAAGAGTTATAGAACACGCTCAAGTCACCAATGAGCAACAGCGCGTTATCGTTGGCCTAGACTATTACATGTTCACCTCTAAGGATAAGGCGGATCAAGGCTTACTCGTGGGAGATCGTTTTTTAGCACCCAATATGAGTTTGTTCCAGAAACTCCGTCACTACTTTCAACACTTCGAGGACACGTGGCGATCGCTACTATCCGTAGACTCCGTATTAGATTCGATTCGCGCAAGAACATCCGCTAGAAGTAGCGCGCAGCTATATCAGGATGATGGTACATGGGAGATCAAGACGACCACGCTATCCTCCTCATGGATGTATTCTGCATTAGCAAGACAGGTTTATCAGGAGCACTCTCCTTCCCATAAACAAGACTTTAGCGAACTACGGGCTTTGCTAGCATTTTTAGATGAGGAGAAAATAGAGACTCATTTAATAATCGCACCAATGAACGGTCTCCTTTTGGAAGCCGTGAAGCGAGCAGGCGCCTGGGAGCAGTATTTAAACTGGCAGCGCCAATTGACCGGGATAACAAGCCAGTACGAACCATTAATTACTCTTTACGGACTTGAAGATAGATCGGAATTAACGTTGGAGAAAGTCGATGCGAGAGAGCCTAACTTTCGTGACGGGGTTCATTTGACAAGACGTGCCAGCGCAGAAATATACGAGTGCATTACGGACGACTGCACATCCAGTTTGGCGCCCACAAAGCTGACACCGAGAAATTTGGAGGCCTATTTGAAAAATGTAGACCGGCTAAGGCTTCGTTACCTACGCGAGAATCCAAAGCAATCTAACAAACTGTCACGTTGGCTCGTCAGCGAATAAACTAACACAAGCAGTCGATCAAACAGCTACGACCGGTATCAGTCGTTTTCCTTTCTTTTCAAGCTTTTCTGTTTTCACTTGAGGTACAAAATCTGCAACCTGCGCAGACCCGCCTGAAATGGTTCGGCCCTCCTGCTCAAACTGTTCCACCATAGAATCGAGTTCTGCTTGTTCTTTTTCTCCAGCGGAAACCGCTCGAATCAAATCCGTGGCGTAGTTTAATGGATCGTGATTGCACGACTCGCAAATAGGCTGTCTGCTGCGCACATGCTTGAGCTTTTGTTCTGTAATTGATAACAAAGAGGTTTCAAATACACTTGCCATTGGTGCCTCTTTCTTCCAATCCGAACAGCAGAGATAATAAAAACCGTCGTATCCAATGAAAACGAATAGAAACGGAACCGGGCACAACCAATCGACACCGCTACTGGCCATGATCTCTTCTGCTCTACGCCGCTCTTCATACTGTTCATACTGCATGTGATCTACAAATAGCGCACCGCCACGGTTAATAACATCGTATTCCATGAAACCATCAACGCCATAACCCAGCCAAAATTCCTTCATGGCGGTTGTGTGGGCAGGATCCTGATGATGATTTACTAAAACAATGTGTACCTCACATCTATTTTCTGCCATTTTGATAAAGTTAATAATGTTATCGCGTGTGGTCTCATAAGGAAGGTTATAAATGTCTTCGTAATCCTTCCCGAGATCAGAGATATTCACATTCACTCGTGTTACACCCGCTTCCAGAATGGCTGTACCTCTGCCGTGATCCAGCAGCGCACCATTGGTCGCCATACTGCAGCTGTCAAAACCGGCAGCACGCACTTTTCGAATAAACTCTGGAGTATTCGGATTTAGCAGCGGCTCACCCAGACCGCAGATATTAGGCTCGATTCGCGAGGTGGCGTTGTGGCGGAGTCGATTGTTTTCACGCAGCTCAACGGTGCGCATCAACGCTTGATCAAAGACTTCCATAGACATATGCCCTTGATGCGGGGTCGCATCCCGGGGGCAAAAGTGGCAAACCGCATTACAGCGATTTGTTGCCTCAATATCTACGTTGATACTAATGTCCATACTCACCCTAACCCAACCAGTAAAATGCGTGGTCCTGCTGCGCTTAGATTCTTACAATATTAGCGCCAAAAAGCCATCTTGAAGGCTATAACCCTATGATAGATCGCATTTTTTCGGAATTCTGACAAAAAATACTTTAGACGGATTATTACTCCAGTCTATCCACAGTAACGGCAACGCTACTAAAATTCCAACACAGCAGGTACAGTCGTTGGGGTAGTAACTTCGCTGAAATCAGCGCACTCCAGCTAGCTTTAGCAACGTACAAATGGATTAAACCAACCTATGCCCAATAAGAAAGAAACCTCAAGAATCAAGCGAATCCGCTTTTTCCGAAAATCGTACCGAAACCTCACAGCGCCACTGGCCATTGTCTTTCTCACCTACTCGGCAAAAGTACATGATGCCTATGGCATGACATGGCCTAAGCGAATAAAGCTAGGATTTAGGTTCTGGAGGAATTACAGCCAAATGCGCTCTGGAACATCATGGAGAGCCCATCTGGCAATGGCAATGAAGTTATTGGAGACACCGCCTGATCTACCTGGCGATATAGTGGAGTGCGGCTGCTTTAAGGGTGGTGCAACGGTTAACCTTTCTCTCATTGCGGCAATCACAGGAAGAAAGTTAAAAGTTTATGACTCTTTCGAAGGCCTCCCGCCACCCGCAGAGGGGGACCCTGTCGCTGAGCATTCTTTCCGAAACGGATTTATTCCTGGCATCTTGCGGGGAACGCTTGATGAAGTGAAAGGCAATGTAAGCAAGTTTGGCAATATCAATGTATGTGAGTTCTACAAAGGGTGGTTTTCAGACACCCTCCCACATCACGAGGGTGAGATTGCGCTTGCATATTGGGATGTGGACTTCTATGCCAGCTTACACGACTGTCTGATCAATCTATGGACCTGGGTGAGTGAGGGTGGCCATGTATGCATGGACGAGTATCGAAACGTTGCCTATTGCTCAGTGTTTTATTCCGAAAAATACTGGGACAAGTATTTTTCCACAGTGCCCCCAGGCCTCGTTGGTATTGGCACTGGAATTCAAGTAGGCATGATTTATACAGACCACACTTTGCCGGGCATGGGGCCAGAAGGGAAAAAGAGACTACTGGGCCCTGAAAGTTTTGCCTATGTGATCAAAGGTAGCCGTGCTATTTGGGAGTACTACCCAGATGAAATTGAAGCGGCAAAGCAAGCTGATTAAATTCTGGTTCTTTCGATCCCACAAATCACTCCCCCGCTCGCCCATAAAAAAACCCGTAGCACAGATGTACTACGGGTTTTATTTATGAGCCTGGCGATGACCTACTCTCACATGGGGAATCCCCACACTACCATCGGCGATGTACCGTTTCACTTCTGAGTTCGAGATGGAATCAGGTGGTTCCAGTACTCTATGGTCGCC
>JBGCDE010000119.1:0-8841 GCA_045105115.1 Pseudomonadales bacterium
TTGCCGGCGTTATCAAGAATCTCAGTGAGTTCAATATGTTGCTGGCTCTGGTGCTCTGTCTGTTTGTATTGGCTGTTGGGCCAACCGTTGAATCTCTGAAAAACGTATTCCATTTTAGCGTTGCCTATGTGACCGAACTACCCGCCTTAAGCAGTTGGGCAGGACGTGATGACGGCTATTACATGCATAATTGGACAACATTTTACTGGTCATGGTGGATCGCATTCTCGCCGTTTGTAGGCATGTTTATCGCGCGCATCTCTACGGGCCGCACCGTTCGCCAATTCATCATTGGCACTCTGCTAGCGCCCTCAGCCATTTTTGTGGTGTGGATGACTGTATTTGGCAACTTTGCATTCGACCAGTATCTGCTGAATGGATACAACGGCGTGGTTGACACGGTGAATAATTGGCAACCGGAGTTGTCTCTGTTTGCATTCCTCAGTGAACTCCCATTTAGTAAAGTGACGTCGGCAATCGGCATCATTCTCGTGTTGGTGTTCTTCACCACCTCGATGGATTCAGGGTCGCTTATCATGGACACCATGACGGCCGGCGGAAAAATAGAAACGCCTACGCCACAGCGTATTTTTTGGTGTGTTTTCCTGGGCTTACTCGGCATAGCTCTGCTGTTGGGTGGCGGGCTGGCGTCACTGCAAGCCCTTGCACTTACTACGGGCTTGCCGTTCTGCGCGATCATGGTTGTTATGTGTTTCAGCATTACCAAAGGTCTGTGGGCAGAGTACAGATCGATGAGTTCAGCAGATAAATAGAATTCAAAACTTAACTGCGCAGGTTCGCACCCGTTGGGTCGTAGAGCGGTTCTGATTGCAATCGTGCGGGCCTAAGATCACCAAGAATCTCCACTTCAAATTGCGCGCCATCCACCACTAACACTGAAGGCACATAGGCCATGGCCACACTGCGCTTGCTGTGGTGAGCGTAACCGCCCGAACTGACGTAACCCACACATTTGCGGTTGTGAAACACGGCTTCGTCGTGGTGGCAATCAATCTCTGTGTCGACCAGCAAGGTCACCAAACTTTTATCTGGTGCATGGTCACGCTCAGCCAATGCAGCTGCTTTTCCAATGAAATCAGCGGGCTTGTCATAGGCAACGAACGCATCCAAGCCCGATTCCTTCGCCGTAAAGTCTGGCCGAAAATCCAGTGTCCATACGCCCCAGCCTTTATCCAAACGCATAGACATTAGTGCCCGTGCGCCATACCACTTCAAGTCAAGTGCTTGACCCGTTTCTTCAATTGCTTCAAACAACTTCAATTGATATTGCGGTGCACAGTAAATTTCATAACCCAACTCACCCGAGAAAGACAGCCTCGCTAAAGTAGCCGGCACACCAGCCACTGAAGTTTCACGAATAGAACAGAACCTAAAAGCACTGGCACTGACGTCATCGCGACAAATTTGACTCAACAATTGGCGCGAACGTGGTCCAGAGATCGCGATACCATGAAGTTCATCGCTACGATTTCGGTAGCTAACACCAGACTCGGGCAGATGCTGCTCAAACCAGCGTCTATGCATCTCTTGAGCTGCACCTGAACCCAGAATCAAATACCGATCTTCAGCCATGCATGCGACCGTCAAATCGCCGTACAGTTTGCCTTTGGGCGTTAGCATCGGTGTGAGTTTTAATTTTCCAACCGGCGGCAAGGAGTTGGCGAGAAGGTGGTCAAGATACTCGCGAACACCCGGACCAGTAAATTCGTGCTTGGCAAAGTTCGCTATTTCAACGGCACCCACCCGCTCGCGCACAGCCCGAACTTCTTCGGCAACGTAAGCAAACGCATTTGAACGTCTAAAGCTGGGCTCCTCATGCGCATTTTCAGGAGAATCTGCGAACCAAAGAACATTTTCCAGCCCAAAACTCACCCCCATCACCGCGCCCTTGGCGATCATTCGATCGTACAATGTCGTGGTTTTCTGCTTTCGCATTGCTGGCAATTCTTCATTGGGATACGTAAGCATGAAACGCCGCTCATAATTTTCGGTAGATTTGACTGTACCGTACTCGCGTGTGGCGAATTCCCCAAATCGTGCGATATCCATTGCCCAAACATCAATAGATGGCTCTCCGTCCATCATCCATTCCGCCATGCATAAACCAACGCCACCGGCCTGACAAAAACCAGCCATTACACCAACCGCTGCCCAGTAATTCTTAAGACCCGGAACCGGTCCTATCATTGGGTTCCCGTCAGGACCGAAAGTGAACGGTCCGTTTACGACAGACTTAATACCCGCCCGCCCAAGCGCGGGTATACGCTCAAACGCCAACGCCAATCGATCACCAACACGATCAAGATCGTCTTGCAACAGCTCATGCCCGAAATCCATTGGTGTGCCATTAACCATCCATGGAGTACCCACGGACTCATAGGTGCCTAACAGCAAGCCATTATGTTCCTGGCGAAAGTAAATATTCGCCTCATAATCAATGCCGGCCGCAATTTCAGTTGCGTGTTCAGCAATCTCGGGGATTTCTTCAGTAATCAGGTAGTGATGCTCCATTGGCTGCAAGGGCAGATCAATGCCGGCAAGATGGCCAACCTCACGTGCCCATAAACCACCCGCATTCACTACCATCTCAGCATGAATCGTACCGTTGGGCGTGACCACTTCCCAGCCACCATCCAGTCGCGGGTTAGTCTCAATCACCGGCGTGTCACGGTACCACTTTGCGCCGTAGTGTTTGGCGGCTTTGGCGTAGGCATACGTCACACCCGAAGGATCAATATAACCATCCAGTGGATCGTATAAAGCGCCCAGGTACTGTTTTGGGTCAATAAGGGGGTTCATCTTGACCACGTCTTCAAGTGATACAAACTCCTGATCAAGACCCATGTAACGAGCTTTGGAACGCTCTTGCTTTAGGTAATCAAGACGTTCAGGCGTTGAGGCCAGATAAAACCCACCACAGGCGTGCATACCAACAGACTGGCCTGAAAGCTCTTCTAACTCTTTATATAAGTTTATTGTATAACCCTGCAAGCGAGAGATATTCGGATCAGAACTGATCGTGTGTATTTGCCCAGCGGCATGCCACGATGAGCCCGACGTTAGCTCCGAACGCTCCAACAACACCACGTCTTTCCAACCAAACTTGGCCAGATGAAACAGGATTGAACAGCCTACAACGCCGCCGCCAATGACTACTACTTTTGCATGTGTTTCCAATTTCTTGTCCTGATTTTTCTGTTCTTTTTCTTAACCAATACAGTGGCGGGCCTCGCGAGGCAACGTTTAATTTCCGCCGTGGTACGATCGAGCAACTTCAGTACCACCGATCCTCATCAGCACCTCTAACCTTCGCCACAAACTCGAGCAACTCCTCATCCTTAGCCACATCCAATTCCGGCGCCTGATACTGTGCCAACATCTCCTTCCACTTCTTATTAGCCCTCTGCGCCGAATCCATCGCCCCCTTGTCTTCCCATTGCTCAAAACTCTCCGAATCTGACATCTGCGCATCATAAAACGCCGTTTCATAATTACGCATGGTATGGCCACAACCCAAAAAGTGCTTGCCTGGTTCAACCTCATCGTAGGCATCTGCCGCCAATGCGTTGTCATCCACCGCCATTCCTTGCAGCATTCGCTGATATCCACCCAACCTATCCGCATCCAGAATTAGCTTTTCATAGCCCACAGTCAGCCCACCTTCCAACCAACCCGCAGCGTGCATTACAAAGTTAGCACCGCCAAATACCGTGGAATGCATACTGTCGGCACTTTCGCTGGCGGCCTGAGCATCACAAATTTTTGAGGCGGTGAGTGAGCCACCACAACGTAACGGTACGCCTAAGCGACGCGCTAACTGGCCTATGGCGTAATTAGACATCACGGGCTCCGGCATTCCAAAGGTCGGCGCACCGGATTTTAAGCTCATAGACGACAGAAAATTGCCGAGCACGAATGGTGCACCCTCGCGCACTAACTGACTGAATGCGCCGGCCGCCATACCTTCCGCTAAAGCCTGTGCTATTGCGGCAGCGGTAGTAACCGGCCCCATGGCACCGCCAAGAATAAAAGGTGCAACGATGATGCCTTGGTTCGCGCCACAGTACACCTGGATAGCTTCGCTGGCCACTTTGTCGAACATCAGCGGTGAGTTGGCGTTTACGTTAGCGATAACACAGCAGTTCTTTTCCATGAACTCAGCGCCAAACAAAATTCTGGCCATACTGACGGAGTCTTCGGCGCGGTCCTTAGCCGTGATCATCCCTAGGTAAGGTTTGTCGGAATATTTTATGTGCGCGTACTCAATATCCAGATGACGTTTGTTAACCGGTATATCGCAGGGTTCAACAGGTATGCCCCCGCTATGATGCAGCCAGGGAGAGGCGTAAGTGAGTTTGACAAGGTTTTCGAAGTCCTCGAGAGATCCATAGCGCCGACCTTTATCCAGGTCACGAACAAAGGGTGAACCGTATGACGGCGCAAACACAACGTTGTCGCCACCAATAACAACGTTTCGAGCCGGATTACGGGCGTGCTGAGTAAACTCAGATGGTATGGTTTGGCATAAGGTTCTGGCCATGCCACACGGTAGGCGCACCCTGACGCCATCCACATCAGCTCCCGCTGCTCTCCAGATATCCAGTGCAACCGGATCATCACGAAATTCAA
This sequence comes from Pseudomonadales bacterium, assembly GCA_045105115.1. Lineage (GTDB taxonomy): Bacteria > Pseudomonadota > Gammaproteobacteria > Pseudomonadales > JAUIET01 > JAUIET01. The sequence goes on from JBGCDE010000119.1 coordinate 4,651, forward strand.
TGCCAATTTCCTGCAGCAGCCAATCAGCCTGCTGCTCCATTTTGACCAGCGATTCTTCCTGCAAGAAATCATAATACGGGATGCCGCGCCTTACATAGGGCCGCGCATCTATGGCCAGCCCCCCGGCTAATGCGCGCTCACGTGCCCTGCTTCTTTTTCGGGCCATAATCAGACCACCTATAAGTATTATTGATTTCTGCTGAGCGACCTCTTTTCTCAACTATGTCGCAATCGCCACTGTATTCCAGCTTTTTCGCACGGTAAACTGCAAAGAAGCTAATGCAGCCATAAACATTTTTTATGAAGAATAAGCTATCAATGAGCGGCTTGAAGGTGTTTTCCTGCGCAGCGCAGCGCCTGAGCTTCACCGCGGCCGCTGAAGAGCTTGGCTTGAGCCAGCCGGCGGTTAGTCATGCGGTTAAGCAACTTGAGAAACACCTGGGCACACCATTGTTCTCGCGGCATCACAGAGGCTTGCAACTAACGCCCGCCGGCGAGAAGTTCTACGCTGACATTACTATCGGTCTAAGTCATATCGAGCAATCTGTACAATCACTTCAGCTCATGGCTGCAGACGATGAGCGCGTAACGCTGTCGATTTCCACCGCGTTTGCAACTCATTGGTTACTGCCGCGGGTAGCTGGCTTTAAGGTGAAGTATCCTCATATTGATTTGCGCTTTCAGACAACGGCCTATGATATTGATTTGAATCAAGCCGGCATCGGCTTAGGGGTAAGGTATGGCAGCGGCAGTTGGCCCAGCTACCACAGTTGGCGACTGTTTGACGAGGAAGTATTGGCCGTGTGCAGCCCGGATTACCTTGTTGGTAACGCAATTGTGGATCCGGCGAGTTTACAACAACACGCTTTGATTCATTTGGACGAGCCTCATCGAACACGAATGGATTGGCATCGCTGGTTCGCGCACCTTGGTATAGAAGCACAAGCCATGAACCTGGCACTGAATTTAAATGACTACGCCATCGTTCTACAGGCGGCCATTGAAGGCCAAGGTATCGCGCTAGGATGGCATTATATTGTGGAAAGGTTGGTCGCAAACGGCCAGTTGGTGCCTGCTTGTCAGCAAACAGTGTGCACAGAAAAAGGATTTTATTTGGTGAGCCCAGCCAATATTCCGCTCACACCTTATACAAAAACTGTTAGAGACTGGATGCTAGCTGAAGCGGGTCATTCACCCGCTTCAAAATCCAGCAGTTCTGCACCACCATCCACTAACTCGCCCGCCTTGAAGTAAAACTGCTTCACAACGCCGTCGCTTGGCGCACGTATTGTGTGCTCCATTTTCATGGCTTCCATTACCAGCAAAGAATCACCTGCACTTACGCTTGCACCTTCCTCCACCAGCAGGCTAACCATGGTGCCGTTCATTGGCGCGCGCAAGCCACTGCCACCGGCCGTATCGTCACTCACGCCGAGATCAGGTGTTAGCAGGTGAAAGTTCACAACACCCTCTTTCATGAACATACTTATCTCTTCAAAGTGCTGCGCTACAGCAACCTTGACCATATGACCGTTGATGTAGGCCTCTAGAAAATCACTTTTTAGCGCACCGTTCACCTCAATCACGGAGTTGTCCATTGTTACCTGGTAAAAGCCATTACCTTGAGACGTAATTGAGACAGCGTGATCGCTACCAGCTAAGGAAATTTGATACTCCAGCTTGGCCGGCCCACTCTGGCGCCATCTGTGCCGGTCAAACCAAGGTGAGTTTGAATCGCTGGACTTAAGGCGCGCTTGCTCCAGCTGTTGCTCGGCACACAAACTGAGAAACAACGCTGCCAGCGACAACTGCAATTCAATATCGCCTTGTTGCTCTCGGAAAATCAGTTCGCTGTGTTTTTCAATAAAGCCAGTATCAAGATCAGCGCGTCGAAATGGTTCGCTGTCTGCAAGGTTTGACAAAAACTCAATATTGGTTTTCATACCGGCTATGCGATATTGCTTTAGAGCCTTGACCAAACGCTGTAACGCCTTGTCACGATTTTCACCCCAGGTGACCAACTTCGCAATCATAGGGTCGTAATAAACGCTGACCTCATCGCCTTGTACTACACCGGTATCGACACGCACGTGCTTTGATTGTTCAGGAACATTCAAAAAGGCAAGCTGGCCTGTTACCGGCAGAAAATCGTTATCCGGATCTTCTGCGTAGATGCGTGCTTCGAATGAATGCCCTGAGAAACGCAACTCGTTCTGAGCTTTTGGCAGGGTTTCTCCGGCGGCCACTCGCAGCTGCCAATCGACCAGGTCTTCACCGGTAATCATCTCCGTTACAGGATGCTCAACCTGCAATCGTGTATTCATTTCCATGAAGTAAAATGAGCCGTCGCTGTCGAGCAGAAATTCAACTGTTCCAGCACCTTCATACTTGATCGCCTGGGCGGCACGAATAGCCGCATCACCCATTTGCTCCCGTAACTCCTCACTCATGCCTGGAGCCGGAGCTTCCTCTATCACTTTTTGATGGCGACGCTGTACAGAGCAATCGCGTTCAAACAAATACACAGCATTGCCATGCGCATCGCAAAATACTTGTATTTCGACATGACGCGGTTGGGTCAGATATTTTTCAACCAACATGTCGTCGTTGTTAAAACTGCTTTTGGCTTCTCGGCGTGCTGCGGCCAGCGCTTCATCAAAATCAACGGCTGACCATACCTGACGCATACCCTTACCGCCGCCGCCTGCAACGGCTTTTAGCAATACTGGATAGCCCATTTCGTCAGCCGCCTGTTTCAGTATTGCATCGCTTTGATCATCACCGTGGTAACCAGGTACCAATGGAACGCCGGCTTTCTCCATGATTTGCTTAGCCGCTGACTTTGAGCCCATCGCTTCAATCGCCGCGACCGGTGGGCCGATAAAGACAATGCCAGCTGTTTCACACGCTCTGCAGAACTCTGCGTTTTCTGACAAGAAACCATAGCCAGGATGAATGGCTTGAGCCCCGGTCTTGCTGGCCGCTTCCAGCACACGCTCAAACTGTAAATACGATTCACGAGAAGGCGAGGCGCCAATATGAATGGCTTCATCCGCCATACGCACATGCAGTGCATCGCGATCTGCATCGCTGTAAACCGCCACGGTGGATATGCCTTGCTCAGCGGCAGTTCGCATTACTCTGCACGCAATTTCGCCACGATTAGCGACGAGAATTTTATCAAATTGTTTGTTTTTCATCACACCACCCCTACATTCTAAATACACCAAATCGACTCTCATCGATCGGGCGATTGAGGCTGGCGGAAATTGACAAACCCAATACCATTCGCGTGTCGGCTGGGTCGATCACACCGTCATCCCATAAGCGTGCCGAGGCATAGTACGGGTGCCCCTGATGCTCATATTTGTCTATGATCGGCTGCTTGAAGTCAGCTTCTTCAGACTCTGACCATGTCTCGCCTTTGGCGGCAATCTGTTCACGCTTGATCTGCGCGAGCACACCTGCGGCCTGTTCACCGCCCATTACAGATATACGTGCGTTTGGCCACATGAACAAAAATCTCGGGTCGTAAGCACGGCCACACATGCCGTAGTTGCCCGCACCAAAAGAGCCACCGATCAAAACGGTGAACTTTGGAACCCCTACGGTCGATACAGCCGTCACCATTTTTGCTCCATGCTTGGCGATGCCTTCATGCTCGTACTGCTTACCCACCATGAAGCCAGTGATGTTCTGCAAGAAAACGAGAGGTATTTTGCGCTGACCGCAAAGCTCAACGAAGTGTGCACCTTTCTGTGCCGAATCACTGAACAAGATACCGTTGTTTGCGACGATACCTACGGGGTATCCAAAGATTCGGGCAAAACCGCAAACCAGAGTAGTACCAAAGCGCGCTTTGAATTCATCGAATTCCGAACCGTCTACAATTCGGGCTATCACTTCTCTTACGTCGTAGGGCTGTCGTTTGTCTTTTGGAATGATGCCGTACAATTCTTTGGCATCAAATAAGGGTTCTTCAGATTCAGTAACGTCCAACTCTATTGTTTTCTTGCGATTAAGTCGTGCAATTGCATCACGCACTAATTGCAAAGCATGGTGATCATTCTGCGCCAGATGATCAGCCACGCCGGAAATGCGCGTGTGCACATCACCACCGCCTAATTCTTCGGCCGTCACTTCTTCACCGGTTGCGGCTTTCACCAGCGGCGGGCCACCAAGAAAAATGGT